>JANQPR010000226.1 GCA_028285385.1 Phycisphaera sp. | reverse complement strand
ACGCACCGCGCGGAACACGGCGGCGGTGTCCTCCGGTTCGTCGAGCCGGAGCGTCGAGAACCGGAAGGCCAGCCCGGCCCGCTGGGGGGTGCGGCGTTCATCGCTGGCGGCGAACACGGCCAGCGCGTCTCCCGTCGCGTCGAGCAGCTCTTCGCCCCACTCGCTCCGGGCTTCTTGCGCGGTGACGGCGGTGACGATGAGGGCCTCGGCGTCGGGGCCCCAGTCCCCGCCGAGGCGCTGGCGTTCCAGCAGCCGGTCGAGCGGCACGTCGATCGCGGTCACCCCGGCGATCGCGCCGTCGGCGTTCTGCACGGGCAGCGTCGCCGTAAGGATCGTGCGCCCGGTGACCGCGTCGGGCAGCGGCGGCGCCCAGCTGGCGTCGGGCTCGTCGTCGTCCGCGGCGTTGGCCATCGCGACCAGGAACCACGGCCGGACGAACGGATCGAAGCCCTCCGGGTACCCGCCCTTCCCGGGGTAGGAGCTGTACACCCCGTCGAGCAGCGCCGTGTACTGCCAGAAGATCGCCTCGGGGAACAGCGCGAACGTCTGGCTGTACTCGGCTTCTATCCCCGCCATCGCACGCAAAGTCCGGTCCTGCGCCTCACGGTCTTTGCTCCGCAACGGGATCAGCACCTGCGCCTCGTACGACACGGGGAACAGCTCGAGCGCGCCGCTCTCGTTAGGGCGTCGGTGCCGATCCGACGTGCGCAACCCCGGGATGGCGTCCGGGCGTTGGTCGAAGTCGTTCAGCAAGTAAACGGCCGGGGCGTCGTCCGTCTCTCCGCCGGCAACGGGCGTCGCTCCCTGCATCGACCGCAGCCGGCGCTCCACGGCGTCGGCCTGCACCCGCAACAGCGCGCGGATCAGGCGCTCTTCCTGTTCCACCCGCTTGGAGAACGATGTGACCGACCGCTGCAGGCCGGCCTCGATCTCGGCCTCCAACTGCGACCGTGCCTGCGCGATCACCGCGTCCCGCAGCTTGAACAGCGACCGCGCGTCGACGATCCGCACGATCAACACCGGCAGCAACGCCAGCACCAGCAGCAGAAGGAAGAGTTTGCCTTGCAGACGCACGGTAGGTTCCTGATCGAACGGGACACCAAGGTACCCGTGATGCTGCTGGCTTCGCCAGATCAAGAACACGTTGCCCGATCAAGAACACCAGGATGATCGGGAACTTCAAGAAAACCAGCGGTACCGCGCTTGACGACATTTTCTCGGTTTTCCGGGTGTTCTCGATCTTCTTGGTCTCCGCTCTCCCGTATCTTCCCCGCATGCCCGACCGCCCGCGGCGCATCCTGCTCACCGTCTTCGAGACCAGCGGCGACGTGCTCGCGGCCCGATTGGTGACGGGATTGCGGCAGCGCTGGCCGGGCCTCGAGGCCTTCGCGCTGGGTGGACCGAAGCTCGAGGCCGCCGGGGCGACGCTGCTCGAAGAAACCACCGACCACGCCGCGATGGGCCTGGGCGCCGTCGGAGAGGCGAAGACCCTGCTGCGCCGAAAGAAGCTCGTCCGCGACTGGCTGGTCGAGCACGACATCGACGCGCTCGTACCCGTCGACAGCCCGGCCGCGAACTGGTCGATGTGCAAGCTCGCCCGCAGGCACCGGCCGGACGCGAAGGTCGTTCACCTCGTGGCGCCGCAGGTCTGGGCCTGGGCGACGTGGCGGGTGAACTGGCTCCGCCGACTCAGCGACCGTGTGCTGTGCCTGCTGCCGTTCGAGCCGGGCTACTTCGCCGAGCACGGCGTGCACGGGACGTTCGTCGGGCACCCGCTGTTCGAGAAGGCGGGCGAACCCGCGGATCTGTCGGAGTTGCCCGACGACGGCGAGCCAAAGCTCGCGCTGCTGCCCGGGTCACGCACGGGCGAGGTGACCAAGAACTGGGGCGACATGCTCGGGGCGTTCGACGTGCTCCGGCACCGCTACCCGAAGCTGCGCGTCGTCGCCGCCGCCGCGGACAAACGCCGGGCCGACTTGATCCGTCGGCGGAGCCCGGGCGGTCGGCTGCCGCGCCGCGTCGACATGGTCGTCGGCGACGCCGCAGCGGCGCTGGACTGGGCGGACTGCGCCGTCGTCGTCTCGGGCACGGCCACGCTCGAAGCCGTGTCGCGCCGCTGCCCACACGTCGCGCTGTTCCGTGCGTCGCGGTGGCAGTGGCACACGATCGGCAAGGTCGTGATCCGCACCCGCACCTTCACGCTGCCGAACCTGATCGCGCAGCACCTGGGCCTCGAGGCCGACGCCGACGGCAAGGGACGGGGCCACGTCGTGCCCGAGCTCGTGCCCCATTTCGGCGGGTCCGACCCGGTGGTCCGGGCGATCGAGCCGTTGCTGAGAGACGACGCCGCGCGAGAGCGGCAGCGCGAGGCGTTCGAGGCGATCCACGACGCGTTCGCCGGGGTCGAGTTCGGCAAAGCGGCGGTCGACGCGTTCGTCGAGACGGTGGAAGAGAGCGGCTAGCGCAGGGGCGCGACCCGCATTTGGTCGCCCGTCTGGACGCCGAGCAGCCGTGCTGAATCCGGCGAGATCCGCGCGACCGCGGTGGAAGCGTCGATGTCGGCGGCGCCCTGCACGACAACGAAGGCCCCCATCGTGGTGCTCAACAGGTGAATCGGCGGTTCATCATTCGTCACCGTGTCGTCGATCCTCGCGGCAACAACCGCCGACTGTTGCACGGTTCGGATGGCCCGCAAGTCACAGCGCAGCGCCGGGCCGGCGTCGAAGATGTCGACCAGCTTGGTGGCGTGGAAGCCTTCCGACTCGAGCAGGCGTTTGGCCGGCGCGGTGTGCGGGTGGACCCGGCCGATCACGTCGCGCGCGGCCTCGGGCAGCAGAGGCACGTAGACCGGGTGCGTCGGCATCAGCTCGGCGATGAAGCGTTTGTCCCGGGCGGACATCGCGTCGGCCACGGCGTAGTCGACCTTGAAGAAGTGCCGGCCGAGCGCTTCCCAGAACGGGGACCGGCCGTGCTCGTCCACGACGCCGCGGAGCTCGGCGATGACCCCGGGCCCGAAGGTCTCCGGCGCGTTGGCCATGTACAGGAACCGGCCGAGCGACAGCAGCCGGCCCAGGCCCGCACCGCGGGCGTCGGGGTGGAGGAACAGCGTGCCGATCTCGGTCGGGCCGTCGTGGTCGGCGACCAGGTGCAGCGCCTCGACCTCGTGCCGGACGTCGAGGCTGTCGCTGCGGTGGACGCGGCGTTCGATGCGGTAGGCGTAGAACGGCTCGGCGTCGTCGGTTGCGCCGCGGTCGACGACGCTGCGCACGAGGCCGGACACACCCAGCACCCGGTTCGCCTCGGCGTCCTCGAGCACGAACAACGGCTCGCGGCCTTCGGCCGAGGCGGCGAGCCGACGCTCCAGGTGCGCCGCGTCGGCGGGGAAGGTGGTGAGCCCGGGCCCGGCGGCAGCGGCGAGGTCGACCAGGGCCGCCAAGTCGTCGTAACGGGCGTCGCGGAGGACGGCGGGCATGGGGAGAAGATAAGGAAAACGCTGGAAAGCCGGAAACACAAGAAACGCGGGAAATGGGGCCTTTCTTGCGTTTCCTGATTTTCTCGCGTTCCGCGTAGCGCAATGAGAAGGGCGACCCGTGGGGGCCGCCCTTGCTCGAGCTCCGTGGCGTAAGGTTCGGGGGTGGCCAGGCCGCCTGGGTATCGGAGCGGCGGCCTCGGCGAGTCCGGCGTGTCACGTGCCACGCCGGGGGTGTCCGAAAACTTACTTCTTCTTCTTGGCGGCCTTCTTGCGGGTGGCCTTCTTCTTGCGAGTGGCCTTCTTCTTGGTCGCCTTCTTCTTGGTGGCCTTCTTACGGGTCACCTTCTTCTTGGCGGCCTTCTTCTTGGTCGACTTCTTCTTGGTCGACCGCTTCTTCGTGGCCCGTTTCTTCGTGGCCTTCTTCTTTGCCATGGCGAATGTTTCCTTTCAGACGCCTGCGGAGCTACAAATCAGTCTAAACGTCAACGCGTCGCAACGTCAACACCTTTCGACGCGTCGGCATCACGACGTGGACGCGCTATCGGCCGCAACGACGCAGCGACTTGAACCAGAGCACGTTTTTTTGCGCTCGGCCGTATCACTTCTTGCGGTGAACGGCACACCAAATTAGACACGTTCAACACCACGGCGCTAGTTGCGCCAACACGTCACGCAAGCGGTACCGCACGACGCCGACGTGCGTGTCCGCCGCGCCGTAGACCAGCGACAACACGCCGTCGTGCAGCGCGTAGCCCGTCGGGAAAACCACCGCGTTGACGAAGCCCGCGGTCTCGAAGCCGTGCTCGGGGACCATAAACGGCTCGGGCGTCGCGGCCTTGATCACGGCCGGGTCGTCGTGGTCCAGCAAGAGCGCGCCGGCGGCGTAGACCCCGATGGGCTCTCCCGGTTTAGGGCGGCACGAGGCGTGATAGACCACCAGCCAGCCGGCGTCGGTGCGGATCGGCGGCACGCCCCCGCCGACGCGGCCGTCGTCCCAACGCGGCTTCGTGCTCCGCCCCGGCCCGGCCGAGCCGTAGAGCGGGCGGTGACCGCCCCAGTGCACCAGGTCGGGCGACGACGCGAGCCACATCTCGGCCGGTTTGACCTGGAACCCGCCGGTCGGCCGGTGGATCGCGACATATCGACCGGCGATCGTCTCGGGGAACAGCACGACGTCCTTGTTCTCCCGGCAGAACGCGGTACCGATGCGCTCGAATGACGCGAGTTGCGGGTCCGTGCGGAAGATGTCGGTGACGACGCCGTGCTCGGACGCGCCGACGGCGGTGACGAGCCAGCCGCCGTCGACCACCGTGAGGCGCGGGTCTTCGTACCCGAAGCCGGCGAGCGGGTTGAACGAGCCGCTGGCCGGATCGAAGGGTTCGAGGACGCCGCCGAGCTCGTCGAGCCGTTCGCCGGTGTGTGAAAACGCGACGCGCAGGTGGGACGTGAAGGTCAGGCGTTTGAAGCCGGTGTCCTTGAAGACCACTTGCCGGGGGTCGAGGCTGTCGACCCGCGCGGCGTCGATCCAGTCGGTGGCGATCTCGCCGTCGGGTGCGTAACGGGGGCAAGCGTGGAACCCGGGGCGCCGCTCGGCCGGTCGTTCGGCGACGCGAACCAGCAGTGCGAGGCGGTGCGGGTGTTCCTTCGTCGGCGACGCGACCGCGGCGGGGTTGAACACGCCAACCACCTCAAACCCTTCGCGCGACGGCGGTAGGCCGGCCGGGGAGCAGAGGTGCACAGTGGACAGGCGTTCGAGCATGGGATTGATCGGTGGTCAGTGTCTCGCGATGCGGCGACGCCGACGCCGCATCAACCCAGCGCCCCCGCCCCGTCGCGCGGCGTCCAGCCGAAGGGGTTGGTCACGTCGTGCACCCGGCCCTCGTTGTCGGACACCGCGTACAGCACCAGGAACCGTCGGGGCGCGTCCTGCTTCACCACCCGGCGGACCAGGTCGGTCATGTCCCGGTGCGACAGCCAGACGCGACGCTCCCACGGGTCGGCCGGGTGCGGCTCGTCGGCGGGCGTCACGGCGCCGTAGCGGATGCACACCACGTGCAGCCCGGCCCGGCCGTCGATGCTCGCCGACGCCTCCCGGCCCATCTCCTCGACGAGCACCTTCGCGCAGCCGTAGGCGTGGTGCCCCAGCGGCGGCCGCGTCGGCGTGATCAGCCCCGGGCCCCGCCAGTCGTAGAAGTAGTCGGCGTGGACCGAACTGGCCATCACGACCTTCGGCACGCCCGCGGCCTGCGCCGCCTCGTACACGTTCTCGTTCATCACGAGGTTGTCGTAGAACCCGCCGCCGCCCGACGGCGTGTGCTCGGCGTACTGCCAGGCCAGGTGCACGACCGCGTCCAACCCTTCGAACCGCTCGGCCAACCCGTCGGGGTCGAGGAAGTCGGTCCCGTCCAGCGAACGCGACATACCCTTGACGTCGAAGTCGTCGGCGAGACGTTCGGTCAACACTCGGCCGATCGTGCCCGTCGCGCCGGTCACGCCGACACGGAGGCGCTGGCCGTGTTGCGGGACCGACGGGTTCACGACGCGACCCCCCGCAGCGCCGCCCGCAGGTCGCCGACGCGGTACGCCGTGACGCCCACGTGCGTGTCGGCCGCGCCGTAGAACAGCAATACTTCGTCGTCGTCGCCTGGCGTCTGGTTCAGCCCGACGCCGGGTAGCACGATCCCGGTCGGGAACACGACGTTCGGCACGAAGCCTTCCTTCTCCCACGGCTCGGCCGCTTCCATGATCGGCTCGGGCGTGTGCGCGACAACCTTCCACGGCTCGAACCGATCCAGCGCGAGCAGCCCCGCCCGGTACGCGCCGACCCGCCCCTTCCGGGTCGCGCGTTCGCTGCCGTGGTACACCTCGAGCAGCGTGTCGTCGTCGAGCACCACCGGCGGCGTGCCGGCTCCGATGCGGTCGTTGTCCCACGCGTACCGACCGGACCAGACATGCCCGTGCCCGCCCCAGGCCTCCGCCTGGATACCGCCATCGAGTGAAGCCGCCGCCCAGATCTCGGGTTTGCAGAATCGCTGAAACGTGTTGGGCCGATGCAGCGCGAACAGGCGCCCGTTCACCGGTTCGGGGCAGAGCACGACGTCTTTGTTCTCGGGTGCAAAGGCGACGCCTCCCCGCCGGTCGTAGGTCTGGAAGTCGGCCGTGCGAGCCAACGACGTGCAAGCGCCGTGCTCGCTGACGGCCACGTAGGTGATCCAGTAGGTGACGCTGCCGGAGTCGTTTGCCACGGGCGTGATGCGCGGGTCTTCGACGCCGAAGGTCTCGTACGGGCCCGAGCACTCGAAGCGCGGCAGTTCGCCCGTGATCGTTCGGCCGTCGGCGGACAGCTCGAACACGCGGATGTGGCTCACGAACTTCAGCCGCATCAGCTGGTCCGACGCCCGCACGACCTTCCGGGGATCGACCAGCGTGTCCTGATCCTCGGGCAGATACTCGACGTTGAGCTCGGCCGCGACGCCGGCTTCCGGCAACGACCAGTACGGCAGCGCGTGGAACCCGGCGCGCTGGTGCACCGGGCGTTCCGCGACGCGGGCCATCAGCACGATCCTGCCGTCCGGCAGCGCGACGGCGCCCGGGTTGAACACGCCGATCACCTCGAGGTCGTCGCTCGACGGCGGCACGTCCGCGGGAGAGAGCAGCCGGTGGGTGAAGAGGCGCGGCAGCATCGGGCGGAGTGTATCCGCGGAGCGGGGGACGCCAACGCCTTGCGGGTATGTTGCCCCCATGGCGAACCGTCCGTTGAACGTCGTGCTGCTGGTCGGCGAGGACACCGGGCGACACCTCGGTTGCTACGGGAACCACTACGCGCACACGCCGAACCTCGACCGCCTCGCTGCACAGGGCCGGCGGTACACGAACGCCTTCACGCACGCGCCGGTCTGCGCCCCCAGCCGCAGCGGCCTGGTCACGGGGCGGTACCCCTGGCGGTACGGCGCGCACCACATGCGGTCGACCGTGATCGACCCGCCCCGACTGTTCACGCACGAGCTGCGCGACGCCGGGGTCCACGTCGCCTGGCCGACGAAGACCGACTTCAACTTCGACCCGCCGCCCGACTTCGCCGACACGACCGACTTTACCTGGCCGCAGCAGCTGCCCGAGGAACCGTTCTTCGTCTACGCGAACTTCCACGTCACCCACGAGTCCGGCATGTGGGAAGCACACCCGCACCAAGGCGGGGTCCCGTTCGAGCAGCGGATGGCCGAGCTTCCCGCCGAGCTCCGACACGACCCGGCCGACGCGCCCGTGCCCGCCTACCTGCCCGACGTACCCGAGGTCCGGCGGGACATCGCGCGGTACTTCGACTGCCTCGCGCTGCAGGACCTCCGGGTGGGCCGATGCCTCGACGCGATCGACGCCTCGCCCGCCCGGGACCGCACCGTCGTGATCTACCTCACCGACCACGGCCGGGGGTTGGCGCGGGAGAAGCGGTGGTGCTACGACGCCGGCGTGCGTTTGCCGTTGATCGTGCGTTGGCCGGGCATGATCGAGCCGGGCGAGGTCTGCGACGACCTGGTCGCGTGGGTCGATCTCGCGCCGACGATCCTGTCGCTGGCGGGCGTGCCGATGCCGAATGACTACGACGGCCAGGTGTTTCTCGGTGAGCACGCCGCCGCCGCGCGAGAGTTCGTGTTCGGCGGGCGGGACCGGATGGACGCGGTGTTCGACCGCGTTCGGTTCGCGCGCTCCAGGCGATACCACTACCTCCGCAACGGCTACCCGGCGCTGCCCTGGTCGGTCCGGCAAGACTACCAGGAGAACCAGCCGACGTTCCAGGCGATGCGCCGCCTCAAGGCCGAGGGCCGACTCACCGGCGACGCCGCGGTGTTCATGGCCGACACCAAGCCCGCCGAGGAGTTGTACGACCCCGCGGCCGACCCGGATATGGTGCGTAACCTCGCGAACGATCCGGCCCACGCGGCCGCGCTCGCCGAGCACCGCGCCGCGCTGGACGCGTTTCTGGCGACCGGGCCGGACCTGAGCGCGCTGCCCGAGTCGGAGCTGATCGGCCGCGGCGTCGTGGCGGACCGCCTGCCGGAGTACCGCGCCCTGTGCGAACGGCTGCCCGAGGCCTATCGTGTCGGGCCGGAGTTGGCGCCGCTCACGATGCAGGAGGCGGACGCGTACGCCGCTTCAATCACGGGGTAGCGAACAGCCCAGCCCCCGAACGGAAACACGGACATGCAGTGCAACATCGACGCCCGGGGCAAAGCGGTGCGGCTGGTTGTGGGCGGGGTGTCGCTGCTCGGCGCCGCGGCCGCGGCGGCGTTGATCCTGACCGGCGTGCTCGAACACCCGGCGTGGTGGGCGGCGGTGATCGGCGCGGGGCTGGGCGGGGCGTTCGGCGTGTTCGAGGGCTGGGCCGGGTGGTGCGCCGTCCGCGCGATGGGGTTCAAGACGCCGATCTGACCGGCCGCGCCCCTACTATCCGGGCATGAGTACCCTTGACAACGCGGCCCCGCCGGACACGCCTACCCCCGAGCAGCCGACTACCGCCGAGCTGCGCGAGCAGCGCCACCACGAGATCGTCGATCCGACGCACCCGACGCTGCACCCGGCGTTGTCGGACGAGCAGCTCGAACTCGTCGCGCGCTACGCGACCTGCCGGGTGTATGAGCTTGGCGAGACGATGTTCCGGCACGGGCAGCGCGACGCGCCGTTCATCGTGCTCAAGGCCGGCAAGGTCGACATCTACGAACGCAACAGCCCGACGCAGCGCACGTTGATCGCGAACGTGATCCCTCGTCGGTTTATCGGGGACTTGTCGATGTTCACCGGCGAGCCGACCGTCGCCGAGTGTGAGGCCGGCGAACGCTGCGAGGCGTACGTGCTCGAACGGCCGGCGCTCCGGCGGCTGATCACCGAGCACGCCGAGATCGGGGAACTCATCCTCAAGTGCCTGATCGACCGGCGCGAGTGGCTGCAGGGCCAGGAACTCGGGCAGGTCAAGGTGATTGGGTCGCTTTTGGATAAAGACGCATTTGCGTTGCGGGACTTCCTCTCGCGTAACGGGATCATGTTCCGGTTTCTCGATCTGGATGAGGATGAAGAAAGCAGGACGCTGCTGAAGCAGTTCGACATCGCGCCCGAGCAGACGCCGGTGCTGGTCCACAGCAAGGGCGTCGAGCGCGAGCCGACCATCGAGCACGTCGCGGGCCAGATCGGGTTGTGCCCGCCGCTCAAGGACGAGCCGTGCTTCGACCTGGTCGTGGTCGGCGGCGGCCCCGGCGGGTTGGGGGCGGCGGTGTATGCGGCGTCGGAGGGCGTACGGACGCTCGTGCTCGAGGGCCGGTACCCCGGTGGGCAGGCGGGCGCGAGCAACCGCATCGAGAACTACCTCGGGTTCCCGACCGGGGTGAACGGCAAGGACCTCGCGCAGCGGGCCGTGATCCAGGCCAAGAAGTTCGACGCGACCGTGGTGTGCCCCCGGCGGGCGTTGTCGCTGTCGTTCGACGGCGACGAGAAGGTGCTCGAGCTGTGCAACGGCGAGGTCGTGCGCGGCCGGGCGGTCGTGCTGGCCTGCGGGGCGGACTACCGCCGGCTGGGCAACTGCGTCGACGACTACCTGAACCGCGGCGTGTACTACGGCGCGACGCACACCGAGGCCGAGCGCTGCCGGGGTGACACGGCGGTGGTCGTCGGCGGCGGCAACAGCGCCGGGCAGGCGGCGGTGCATCTGGCGAAGTTCGCGTCGAGCGTGAAGATGATCATCCGCCGGCCGGACCTGTCCAAGGGCATGTCGCGCTACCTTGCCGAGCGCATCGAGCAGACCGACAACATCGATCTGGTCGGCTGCCGGGAGGTCGTGGATTGCACCGTGCGGGACGACCGCCTGAACGGGGTCGTGGTGCGGGACACGGAGGGCTCGGGAAAGCAGGAGACGATCGACGCGCGGGCCGTGTTCGTGCTGATCGGCGCCGACCCGCGGACGGACTGGCTCAACGGTTGCGTCGGGCTGGATGAGAACGGGTTCATTGTCACCGGCACCGACGCCGAGCGGCACGCGAACTTCCCGGAGCACTGGGGCGGCGACGACCGCCGGCCGTGGCACCTGGAGAGCACGCGGCCGGGCGTGTTCGCGGTGGGGGATGTGCGCCACGGCGCGGTCAACCGCGTCGCCGCCGCGATCGGCGAGGGCGGGCAGTCGGTGACGTTCGTGCACCGGGCGCTAGCCGCGCAAGCCCGATGAACACCCGAGACAGCAGGGCTCACGCGTCCGACGACGCCAACGGCACCAGCTCCGCGATGCGCCGCACCACGCAGTCGGGGACGATCTCGGTGTCCAGCGGCAGGCCCTTGTTCTCCCAATCGACCCACACGCCGGTCATGCCGAGCCGCTGCGGCGCCGCGACCTCCCAAGCCAAGTTGTCCCCGACGCACCACGCGTCTTCGGGTTGCGCGCCGCAGGCCTCGAGCGCGGCGTCGAACACCCGGCCGTCCGGCTTGCCGAAGCCGAGTTCGCCCTCGATCAACACGGCCTTGAAGAACCGGGCCAGCCCGAAGTGCTCGACCTTGTCCCGTTGCGCCACGGCGTCGCCGTTGGTCAGCAGCGCCATCGGCACACCGGCATTGTGGAAGTGTTCGAGCGTCTCCTCGGCACCGGGGAAGAAGCGCATCGACGTCACACGCCGCCGCGTGTAGTGCTGCGCGAAGCGTTCGGCGAGACCCGGGGCATCGATGCCTAGCTGTTCCAGGCCGTGCTGCGTGACCTCGACGCGGGAGCGAAACACGTCGAGCCGACCGGCGCGGTGCCGCTTCGGGTCGGCCCAGTACCACCGCCGCGACGCATCGAGCACCGGGTCGAACTGTTCGGCGGGCTGCCCGATCTCGGCTTCGAACGCCTTCGCGGTCTCGTGCCAGACACGTGTCGCGCTGTCGGTCGTGTCGAGGACCGTGTCGTCGAGATCGAACAGGATCGCCCGCGGCGGGGGCAAGTCGACGCAGGGTTCGGTATTCGGTCCGTTCGGTCGGGGAGCCACGGGGCGATGGTAGCCCGAGGCGAACCCCGGCTGTCGCCACGATCGGCCGCGCACCACCGGCCCGCGCAGGCCCGAGTTGTTCGCTCCGCGTGAGCCGGTGGTTACCGGGCGTTGCGGGCCCGGTGTGCGTCGCGTTCGGCGGTGAGTTCCGCGTGAGGCGGTGAAGCCGGCGGACGGGGCCGTCGATACGACCGGCATGAGCCGTGCCGCCGTTACCCTGCTGTCGATGTGGTTGGGTCTGAACCTGCTGTTCTCGGGCGGTTGCGCGTCGACCGTGCCGGCAGACCTCGCGCAGCGACGCACGGCGACGTCGTGGGTCAATGACGTGAGCAACCGCCCCGCCGATTTGCGGGTGATGACGTTCAACCTGCGTCGGCCGGTCGTGTTCGACGGGCTGAACCACTGGTCGTTCCGCGCCGAAGCCGCCGCCGAGACGATCCGGGCGATCCGCCCCGACCTGATCGGGACGCAGGAGTGCGTCGCCGCGCAGGCCGAGTCGCTCGCCGAAGCGCTGCCGGACTATCGCTGGATCGGTGCCGGGCGCAACACGGGACGAGCGAGCGGCTGGGGCGCGGGCGAGATGACCGCGGTGTTCTTCCGGCCCGACCGGCTGACGCTGCTGGGCCACGGGCACTTCTGGTTCTCCGACACGCCGGACCGCCCGGGGAAGCGCGCCTGGGGCGCGTGGTGGCCGCGCATGGCGACCTGGGCGCAGCTCCGCGACGACCGCACCGGCCAGGCGTTCTACGTCTTCAACGCGCACCTCTCGGCGGTCAGCGGCAACGCGCGGCGCCGTTCGGCAACGCTCCTCCGAGAAAAGATGCAGCACATCGCCGGCGACGCGCCGGTGGTCGTGCTGGGCGACTTCAACGACGGGACCGACACGCAAACGTACGCCACCCTGACCGAGGACGGCGCGCTGCGCGACAGCTTCCGCGTGGTGCACCCCGAGCCGTCGAAGCACGAGGGCACGCGGCACAAGTTTGCCGGCCGGACCCGGGGCGACCGGATCGACTGGGTTCTGGCGAGCCACGAGCTGCGGCCGACCGCCGCGGGCATCGTGAACCAGAAGCTCGGCGGGCGGTGGGTGTCGGACCACTTCCCGGTGGTCGCGGACCTGGCGTGGGCGACGCCGACGCTGATCGCCGGCGCGGTCCAGCCGGGCGACGAGGCCGATCTCGTGTCCCCATGATCGAGTCGCCGACACGGTGTGGTTGACGACGACCATGGCGCGTTGGGATGAGTCGGCGTCGGACGCGAGTTCGCTTTGTAGAATCAAGTTGTGCTCTTGAAGAAAACCGAACTTGCGGCCATCAAAGCCGGCGACTTGTCGGTGGTCTTTCGCAAGTGGCGGCGGCCCACGGTTAAGACCGGCGGGACGTTGAAGACCGCCATTGGACTGTTGGGGATCGACCAAGTGGCCAAGATCAATCGCTCGGCGATCACCGAACGCGACGCCAGGGCAGCCGGCTGCGACTCACTGCCGGACTTGCTCGCGAACCTCGATACCAGATCGGGGGAGCTCTACCGTATCGAAGTCCGATTCTTGGGCACGGATCCGCGTATCGCGTTGCGTAACCGCGATGACCTAGACCGTGACGAACTCGACACGATCCAAAGCAAACTCCACCGACTGGATACCGCTTCCCGTGTCGGGGCCTGGACGATGCGGGTCTTGCTGGCGATCGAGCATGAACCGCATACGGCCGCCGCCGCCCTTTCGGAGCGAACGGGTTACGAGAAAGACTGGCTCAAGATCAATATTCGTAAGCTGAAAAACCTGGGACTCACGATCAGCCATCAACCCGGCTACGAACTTTCGCCACGAGGCGTGGCCGTCTTGACCCACCTAAAGCACCACCACAGATGAACCGGTAGCTCCGCGCGCAGGAGCTACGCGGGCGCTCGCGTCGCTAGCCGCCGCGCATGGCAGAGTGCGATCGCGATGGCGTCGGCGACGTCGGCAGGCTCGGGCGGCTCGGGCAGGTTGCACTGCGACTGCACGGCGAGTTGCATCTGCCTCTTGTTCGCGTGCCCGTTGCCGGTGAGCGATTTCTTGACTTCGGTCGACGGCAGGTGTTCGACGGGCAGCGACTTCTCGGCGGCGCACAGCAGTATGACGCCGCGGGCGTGGCCCATCAGGATCGCGGTGCGGGGGTGGGCGTAGTGGGCGTAGAGCTTCTCGACGGCGACCCGCTGCGGGCGGTGTTCCGAGATCAGATCGCGCAGGTCGTCGCGCAGCTGGACCAGGCGTTGCTCCATCGGTTGCCTGGCGTCGAGGCGGAACACGCCGGCCTCGACCAGCGCGGGCTCGCGCTGGCCCGGGTGCAGATCGACCAACCCGTACCCGGTTAGGCGCAACCCCGGGTCGATGCCGAGCACGCGGGTGGTCCGTGGGTTCTCCACGGCATCAAGATACGAGATCACCGAGATCGGCCACCTGGCTCGCAAGGTTTGTTCCGATCGCGGGCGACGTTTACAGTGCTGGACGCAACGAAGCCACGGAGGGCGGCGGTTTGGCCCGGAAGAAGACCAACTCCAAGAAGACGACCCGGCGCGGGAAGGCTAAGAGCAACGACGCCGGCTCGCTGTTTGACGGCAGCAACAACGGCAGCGGTGGCGCGAGCGACGGCGACGGCCGGCTCACCGCCGTGTCGCTCCACGAGGCGGCGCAGACCCGTTACCTCAACTACTCGCTGTCGGTGATCACGTCCCGCGCGCTGCCGGACGTCCGCGACGGACTGAAGCCCGTGCAGCGGCGCATCCTCTACGCGATGCAGCTGCTGCGCATCGGCCCCGACGCCAAGCCGCGAAAGTCCGCCTTCGTCTGCGGCAACGTCACCGGCAACTACCACCCCCACGGCGAGGGCTCGGTGTACGACGCGCTGGTCCGTCAGGCGCAGAGCTGGGTCATGCGCGTCCCGCTCGTCGACGGGCAGGGCAACTTTGGGTCGATGGACAACGACCCGCCCGCCGCGATGCGCTACACCGAGTGCCGGCTCGCCCCGGCCGCCGGGCCGATGCTCGAAGACCTCGCCTCGCGCACCGTGCACTACCGGCCGAACTACGACGGCACCAAGGAAGAGCCCGTTGTCCTGCCCGCGCGCCTGCCGAACCTGCTCATCAACGGCAGCGCCGGCATCGCCGTCGGCATGGCGACCTCGATCCCGCCGCACGCGCCCGGCGAGGTCTGCAACGCGCTGCTCAAGCTCCTCGACAATCCCGAGGCCAAGACCTACCAACTCGTCGGCAAGTCCGCGATCCAGGGGCCCGACTTCCCGACCGGCGGACAGATCGTCACCCCGGCCTCCGAGTTGCTCGACCTCTACAAGGCCGGGCACGGGTCGGTCAAGCTGCGCGGCACGACCAAACCCGGCAAGGCGACGCGCTCCGGCAAGACGCTCACGATCGACGCGATCCCCTACGGCGTCAACAAGGCCAACCTCGTCGAGCAGATCGCCGAGGTCGTGCTCGGCCGGAAGATGGCGATGATCACCGACGTCAAGGACCTGTCCACCGAAGACGTCCGCATCGATCTGGAACTGAAGAAGGATGCCGACGAGCGGAAGGTGCTCGCCTACCTCTACAAACACACCAGCCTGCAGGTCAATATCGCGGTCAACCTGACCTGTCTTGTGCCGACGGAAAACCCCGACGTCGCCCGGCCGGAGCCGCACTGCGACCTGCGCACGATCCTCTGGCACTTCCTGCACTTCCGGCTCGACGTCGTCACACGTCGGCTCGAAAACGAGCTCGCACAACTCGAGAAGCGGCTGCACATCCTCGACGGCTTCGCGCTGGTCTTCGATGCGCTCGACGAGATCATCAAGATCATCCGGCGGTCCGACGGCAAGGCGGACGCGGCCAGGAAGATCATGGCCAAGTTCAAGCAGCTCGACGAGGCGCAGACCGACGCGATCCTCGAGCTCAAGCTCTACCGCCTCGCCAAGCTCGAGATCAACCTGATCCTCGACGAGCGCAAGGAGAAGGCCAAGCGCGCGAAGCAGATCAAGAAGCTGCTCGGCGAGTCGGACGACGACTACGGCTCGGGGCGGTGGGGCATCGTGCGCGAGGAGATCGAGGCGATCCGAGACCGGTTCGGCAAGGACGGCCGGGGCAAGCGGCTGACGAAGATCGAGGCCGTCGCCGACGAGCCGGAGTACAACGCGGAAGACTTCATCGTCGCCGAAGACTGTGCCGTGCTGATCACGGCCGACGGTTGGGTGAAGCGGCAGAAAGAGATCAAGGACCCGATGAGCTCGCGCATCCGCGAGGGGGACCGGGTGCTGGCGTGTGTCGCGGGCTCAACGCGCGCGACGGTCGCGTTCTTCTCGTCGCTGGGCACGTGCTACACCGCGCGCTTCATCGACATCCCGGCGTCCACCGGGTACGGCGAACCGATCCAGAAGCTGTTCAAGCTCAAGGACGGCGAACGGATCGTTGCGGCGATGTCGTTCGACCCGCGCGTCACCAAGCCCGATGAAGTCGCCGAGGACCCGAAGGACCCGGACGCCTGCCCGTGGGTGCACGGCTTCGCGGCAAGCAGCGACGGGTATGCGCTGCGGCTCGGCGTCGCGCCGTTCGCCGAGGTGTCGACCCGCGCCGGCCGGAAGTTTGCACGGCCGAGCAAGGGCAAAGCGATCGTCGGGTTCACGACCGTGCACGGCGACGAAGCGGTCCTGGCGGTCAGCAAGAAGTGCCGGGCGATGGTGTGCAAGGCGGACGAAGTGAACTACCTGGCCGGCCCGGGCAAGGGCGTGCAGCTCATCAAGCTCGCCAAGGACGACGAGTTGCTCGGGTTCAAGGCCTCGACCGGCGAACGTGACCTGCTCCGCTACGAGACCGGACGGGGCTCCGAAGACACGATCAGCACCAACAGGTACCGCGTCACCGGGCGCGGCGGCAAAGGCGTCGAGGTGAAGAAGAACGGCACGATCAACCGCATCGTGCCCGACCCTGTTGAGGCGCCCTCGCTGAACGGCGAAGGATGAGCTGAGCCAGGGAGTTCGCCGCGTTGTCACACAGCTCGGCTAGACGCAAACGAAGGGAGCACTCACTCCGCGTAGTGCTTCTGCTTCGGCGTGGGCACCGCGGGCGGCGACGGGATCGACGGGCGCGGCGTCGACCGGGGCTTGGCCTCCGCGTCAAACAAGCACGCGGCCTTCGCTTCCTTCAAGATGGCGTCGGCACCCCGCTCCCGCATCGCGTCGGCTGCCCTCGCGACGACTCGCCGCAGGTCGCGTGTCTTGCACTGCTCGTCGAAGTCGACGGCCCGCTTGCCGTCGATCGACACGGCCTTCGCCCGCAGCCGGAACCAGTGAGAATCGGCGTTGCGCTCGGCGCGGGTCAACGCGGGGTCGACCGGCTCAGCCAGCGCGGCCACCGGGGAGTGGCAGTCGGCTCTGAGCAGCTGAACGAGCTGGCGCTCGGCGGTCACGGCCGTGTTTGTCGTCGGGCAGTTGAGCGGCAGGCAACGGCGCAAAGTCACATGGTCGTCGCCGCGGCACACGATCCCCAGCGCGCCCTGCGCAACGGCGGGCATCAACTCGTCCACCGGCAGCGTCGACCCGCCGTGCTTGGTGCGCCCCAGCCGCAGCAGGCCCGCGGCGGCGAGCAGCGTCGCGTCGTGCGTCGGCTCGCCGCCGGTGACGGCCTCGAGCCGGGTGTCGACGTTGCCGCGCAGCAGCGCGACGCGCAGCTGCGGGTTGAGTTGTCGGAGTTGCGCGGCGCGGCGCGGGCTCGTCGTCCCGACCACTGTGCCGACGGGAAGGTCCTGCACCCGCTCGACGCCGGCCCGGGTGAGGAGCACGTCCGCGACCGGGCCGCGCTTCGGTGTTGCCGCCAAGCGCAGCCCCGCGGGCAGTGTCGTCGGCACGTCCTTGAGCGAGTGCACGGCGAGGTCGGCGTCGCCGTCTTTGAGCGCTTCGTCGATCGCCTTCGTGAACAGCCCCTTGCCGCCGACCGCGGCGAGCGGTTGGTCGGTGACCTTGTCGCCTGCGCTGCGGACCCAGTGGTACCGCACCTCGACGCCGGGGTTCAGCTTCGCCAGCGCCCGGCCGACGGCCTCGGCCTGGATGCGGGCGAGCGCGCTGCGCCGCGACGCGATCACGATGGGTTTCCGACTGCGTCTCAACCTCGCTCCGGATGGCGCGTGTGGTATGTGGTCCGCCCGACGGTCGCCCGTCGAGCGCTTACTATACCGGTCGCCGAGGACGCGCCTACCGAAAGGATGGCGACACGCCTCGGATCGCCGCTGCCGGCCGCTGAACCCCGTCTGCCCCGCATGCCCTAAGACAATCCCGGATGGAATCCACGACTCGACAACCCACCGGCAACGCGCCGTGGCGCTGGCCGCTCCACTGGCAGATCCTGCTGGGCCTGGTCGTCGGTGCACTGCTGGGCTGGTGGATGGGGGTTTCGGCGGTCGACGCCATCCCCGCCGACACGCCGCCGGCAACGCGCGGCCAAGCCGGCGCGGCGTTGGTGCAGGACACGCTCGCGTTCCAGTTGTGCGACCTATTCGGCGACATCTTCCTGGCCGGGTTGAAGCTGATTATCGTGCCGTTGGTGTTCAGCTCGATCGTGCTGAGCATCGCCAACATCGCGACCACGGGCGGGTTCGGTCGGCTGGGGCTCAAGACGCTCGGCTACTACCTCGTGACATCGCTGCTGGCGGTGCTCGTCGGGCTCGCGTTGGTCAACGCCGTGGCGCCCGGCGTGGTCGACGGCCGCGGCATCCTGGTCGGGCAGGACCTCGACGCGTTCGCCGCCGAACAGGCCGAGATCGCTTCGCGGGTCGGCGGCAAGACCGGCAGCGACTTCCTCAACGTCTTCCGCGCGATGGTGCCCGACAACCTCTTCGCCGCCGCGGGGGACAACGGCCGGCTCCTCGGGCTCATCACTGTCGCCATGGTCGTCGGTTTCTTCCTCTCCCGACTGCCCGATACGCCCGGCAACAACGTACACCAGACGATGCACCGCTTGTTCGACGGCGTGTACCGGCTCACCCTCATGGTCACCGACTTGGTGCTGCGGCTCGCGCCATTGGGCGTGCTGTTCCTGCTCGCTGCCACCGTCGCGCTCCAATGGGCGAAGCTCCGGCCCGACGGGCGATTCGTCGACCTGATCACCGGCGTGGGCACCTTCGCTGTCGTCGCGCTCGTCGCGCTGGCGGTCCACTTCCTCGTGACGATGCCGCTGATCCTGCTGCTCGTGGCCCGCGTCAACCCGCTACGGCACTACCGCGCGATGGCCCCGGCGCTCATGACCGCGTTCTCCACGGCGTCCAGTTCCGCCACGCTGCCGCTCACCCTCGACTGCGTCGAGACCCGGGCCGGCGTCTCCAACAAGATCGGCTCCTTCACCCTGCCCCTGGGCGCGACCGTGAACATGGACGGCACCGCGCTCTACGAGTGCGTCGCCGCGATGTTCATTTGCCAGGCGTTCGGCCTGGAGCTCTCGGTGTCGCAGCAGTTCATGATCGTCGTCGTCGCCTTGCTGACCAGCATCGGCGTGGCGGGCGTGCCGTCGGCGTCGCTGGTCGCCATCGCGGTGATCCTGCAGGCCGTCGACCAACAACTCCCCGCCGGCGCGCTGCCCGAGGGCGCGACGCTGTTGGCGGGCATGGCGCTGCTGTTCGTGTTTGACCGCCCGCTGGACATGTGCCGCACGGCGGTCAACGTGTTCGGCGACAGCGTCGGCGCCGTCGCCATCGCCCGGTCCGAGGGCGAGACCAACGTCCTGAAGTGACGTGAACCCATTGTCCAGGAGTGACCCATGCCCCGCCTCGTCCGCCTCGACGCCACCGGCCCCATCGAGATCCCACCCCAGCCCGAGTCCGTCTGGGTTTGCGGCTGCGGCCTGTCGCGCAACCTGCCCCTCTGCGACGGCAGCCACAAGAAGTGCGAGAAGATGGAGCCCGACTCGGCCAAGGTCTACGTCTACGACCACGACCGCAAACGCGTGGTGGAAGAGCGTGATGCATAACCGCGATCTCCGCGGCGAGGGTTTTCGGTCGTGCGACCTATCTTTCGGCGAAGATGAAGCACCGAAGGAGGCCTCATGAAATGGGAATACCGCACCGTGAAGTTCGAGTCCAAGGGTATGTTGGGTGGCCACGTTAACGAGGCCAAGATCGACGCCTCACTCAACGACCTCGGCGGCCAGGGCTGGGAACTTGTGAGCGCGTTCGACACCAACTCGTTCGCCCAGGGCGCGACCCGTTGGCTAGTTTTCTTGTTCAAGCGCCCGGGGGCTTAGCTGTAGCCCGGCAAGTGACCGAGGGGGAACGGAGGGCTCGCCAGCGGGCGCAGCGCGAGCTGGAGCAGCGCGAGCTCGAGGTCGTCGCCCGCGACGCGGTTGGTCTTGATCGTCGCGCAACCGGTGCAGCGGTGGACCAGGGCCCACTCACCGCCGTCGCGCACCTCGATGCCGATGGGCTCCATCGGGCTCCGGCAAGGGCAGCGGCGATCGCCCGGCTCGTGGTCGACGTGCCGGGACCACAAGCAGCGTGGGCAGTGGTTGCGGTGCCGCGTCCCGTGGGCGCGCGGGTCTACGCTCCACCGACAATGCAGACAGGTGAACGGGCGCGGGCGGTGCCCTGAGTCGTGTGGCATGGGAGGGCCCTGAAACCGAACGCGGATGAACACCGAACAACCGGCTAGAGCCGGCCTCGGGAGAACAGGCAGGGATCGCGGTACGGGCCACCCGGTCGATTCCAAGGCACAGCCAGACTCCGCGCGGTCGACGGGGCCAAGACGTGTGTGTGAAACACGACCGGGTTGGCTTCAGGCGGCGGCCATCAAGCTGCACCATACCCTCGCCGAGCCATCGGTCGAGCAGCGGACGAGATCGGTACAGGATTTGGAAGTTCGGGCGGAGGTCAAGGGGTTGAAGCGGGTCGGTATCCCAGCGACGCGTTGAACGCCGCGCTGCCCCCGGGCGGGACCGTGAACCAGTCCCAGTGCTCGGTGCCAACCAGTCCACGCGCGATCGTGGCGATCTGCCCGACGTGGTAGCCGTAGTGGTCGAGTTGCCGGGCGATCGCCATCGGAACCGAGTGCGGTACGCCGCGGATCGTGACGGTCGTGTCCGGGGCGGCGTTCTCAGCGTCCTCGAGCGCCGTGAACAACGCGGCCCAGCCGTGCTCCCAGTCGGCCATAATGCGCTGCCGTGCTTTACGCGGTTGCTCCGCCGAGCCTCCGGGGGTTGGCGGGGCAAACTCGGCCTCGCGATCGCGGTCCGGCTTCTCGCCGTCGGCCGTCAGGAAGTCCGTCCACCGGCTCCGCAGGTTCCCCGCCAAGTGTTGCATCACCACCCCGACGCTGCTCAGCCCCGGATAAAGCTCTGCGAAAAACTGCGTGTCTTCGAGCTGTTTCGCGCAGTGCTCGGCGAACTGTTTCTGCCGCGCGAACACTCCCCGTGCCGCGGGGATGGGCGGGAGCACGACGGCGTTCTCGTACTTGCTTCCCGACACGTGGTGCGCCTCAGTACCGGTCGATGCTCTGCCCGCCGTCGTCGTGCATGGCGAACGCGAGGTCGCCGTCGGACTTGACCTCGCCGTAGCGTTCGACCGCGGCGCGGCGGGAGACCTTCGGCGGGCCCAACAACTCGCACGTCGCCGCCCGGCCTGGCAGCGCGTTCATCACCGTCTTGATGTGCGCGAGCAGGTGCTCGTCCACCGCGATCCGCAGGTTGGGGACGCGAAGCTCGACGGCGGTGCCGTCCTGGTGCAGTTCAAACACGACATCCGCGGCGCTGCCGTTCGCCCGCATCGCGCTCTGGCGGAGCACCTCGCGTAGACGGACCAGTTGCTCAGTGCTGGCGCCGTTGAGTGCCTTCGTGCTCTGGTCTTCACGCACGATGATCTTCACGCTGCGGGTGAGCTTGCGCGGGGCCTGCTCGACCGGGATAACCTGGTCGACGACGATGTTCGGCTCTTCCCGCCGGCGGTCGACCTTTCCAACGAGGAACACGACCTTGTCGAGCTCGAGGTCGTTGAAACAGGTCGCGTAGGTGTCGGCGAAGCACACGCCGTCGAGCTTCGTGCCGGCGGCGTCTTCGAGCGTGATCATCGCCATCTTGCTGCCGGCCGAGCGGCCGTTTTTCACGAACGTCGGGCGGACGCGGCTCAGCATGCCGCCGATCGTGATTGGCTGGTCGGCGGGCAGGCCGCGCACGTCGGCGATGCTGCACACGCTGAACCGCTCGAGCGTCTCGGCGTGGTCCTCGAGCGGGTGGCTGGACACGAACAGGCCCATGACCTCTTTCTCGAAGTCGAGCGTCTGCTTCTTGTTCCACGGCTCGGCCCCGGGAAGGTCGGGCTCAGCGCCCTGCGCGGCTTGTTCCTCGGGGTCGGCCTGCAGGCCCATGCCAAACATCCCGAGCTGGCCGGACGCGCGGTCGGCGGCGGTGCGTTGGCCGGCTTTGATCGCGGCGTCAAGTATTTCGCACAACGCCGCCCGCTTCGTGATGTCGTACAACGAATCAAACGCGCCGCACTTGATCAGCGCCTCGATCGTCGCGCGGTTGACGCTGCGCAGGTCGACACGCTCGCAGAAGTCGTACAGCCCCTTGAACGGGCCGTGCGATTCGCGTTCCCGGATGACAGCGGTGATCGCCTTCTCGCCGACGCCCTTGACCGCGCTGAGGCCAAAGCGGATGTGCCCGGTGTGCGGCTTGCGCGGCTCGCCCTCGGCGTAGACGACGGTGAACGCGACGTCGGACAGGTTGATGTCGGGCGGCTTGACCTCGACGCCGCGTGTGCCGTCCGGCCGGAGTACCTGCTTGCACTCGTCGATGTACTCGACGACCTTGTCGGTGCTGACCGACTCGTAGGTCAGCAGCGCCGCCATGTAGTGCAGCGGGAAGAAGGTCTTGAGGTACGCGGTCTGGTAGGCCACGATCGCGTAGCCGGTGGAGTGCGACTTGTTGAAGCCGTAGCCGGCGAACTTGAGGATGAGTTCAAACAACTCAGTGGACTGCTGCTTGGTCACGCCGCGCTCGCCTGCGCCCTCGACGAAGTCGGCGCGAGCGGCGTCGATGACCTTCATCTTCTTTTTACTGATCGCCTTGATGATCGCGTAGGCCTGGCGGAGCGGGATGCCGCCCAGCTCGTTGAGGACCTGCATCACCTGCTCCTGGTAGACCATGATGCCGTAGGTCTCTTCGGTGAGGTCGTCGACGATCGCGTGGACCCTGGGCACGGCTTCCCGGCCGTGCTTGCGGTGGTTGTAGTTGGGGATGAGCTCCATCGGCCCGGGGCGGTAGAGCGCGTTGGCCGCGATGAGGTCGGTGAGCCGGTCGGGCTTCATCGCCATGAGCAGGTTGCGCATCCCGCCGGACTCGAACTGGAAAACCCCGGCCGTCTCGCCCCGCGCAAAGAGGTCAAACACGCGCGGGTCGTCGGGTTCGAGCCGGTCGAGGTCAAGCGGGTCGTGCGTGCTCGCCCGTTCCACGCCGGCATCCTGTGACGCAACGGCGGCCTTGATCGTGTCTGTGCCCAGCGACTTGCGGATGAGCTGCTTCGCGCGCTCGATGATGGACAGGGTGCGCAGCCCGAGGAAGTCCATCTTGAGCAGGCCGAGCTTCTCGCAGGTCGGGCCGTCCCACTGCGTGACGATGACCTCGTCGCCGCCGGACCCCGAGCTGCCGCCCGGCGGTTTGTAGAGCGGGACGATGTTGTCGAGCGGCTGCGTGGCGACGATCACGCCGGCGGCGTGAACCCCGGCGTGACGCGCGAAGCCCTCGAGCCGACGCGCGGTGTCGTACATGCCTTTGAGTTGGGGCTGCGCATCGCAGAGCGACTTGAGGTCGGGCTCCTGCTCCCACGCGGAATCCAAAGTGGTCTTTAGGCCGTCGCCGATGAGTTTGCAGACCTTGTCGACGTCGCCGAGCGAGACATCGAGGACGCGCCCGACGTCGCGGATGGCGGCCCGCGCCTTCAAGGTTCCGAACGTGATGATCTGCGCGACGTGCCCGTACTTCTCACGGACGTAGCGGAGGATGTCGCCCCGGCCGTCCTGGCACATGTCGATGTCGATGTCGGGGTACTCGGAGCGGTCGGGGTCGGTGAACCGCTCGAACAGCAACCCGAACTCGACGGGGCACGCGTTGGACAGGCCCAGCACGTAGCCGGTCATCGTGCCGACGCCGGAGCCGCGGGCGAGCACGGGGATGTCGCGCCGACGGGCCTCGTTGACGAAGTCCCAGACGATCATGAAGTACGCACTGATCAGCTTGTCGCGAAGGACCTGCAGCTCGCGTTCGAGGCGGGCGCGCTTGGCGTCGTCGACCCCGTCGACGCCGTAGCGCCAGATCATTCCCGCCTCAGTGAGCAGCCGCAGCGCGCCGTCGCACTGGAGCTTCAGGTCCTCGGGCGAGTCCGTGTCGGTGTCTTCATTGAACGGCTCGACGCGGATCGCGGCGCAGAACGCCTTGTACCACGCGGTGCTTCCGATCTCGTGGTCACACGTGAAGCCGTGCACGATCTTGAGTGCATCTTCGCTTCTGTCCGGCAACCCGGGCAGGTCGGTGTCGATACGGACGACCGGGGCGTGGTTGGCCAAGAAGTCCAGCTCGACGTTGCAGCGGTCGGCGATGCGTTGCGTGTTCCGCAGCGCCTCGGGGTGCGACACCCCGAAGTGTTCCCACATCTCATCTGGGGATTTGACGTACAGGTCGCGGGGGTAGTGCAGCCGGTTGGTGTCCGACTTCACCTTGCCCATCGAGATGCAGCAGAGCGTGTCGTGCGCATCCCAGTCGTCGGCCGTGAGGAAGTGCGCATCGTTGTCGCAGACCAGCGGGATGCCCAACTCCTCGGCGAGCTTCGTCGTGAGCGGGTTGATGTCGCGCTGAAGCTGCTCTTCGTGGTGCTGCAGTTCGAGGAAGAAGCGCGGGTTGTCGTTTTCGTCGTCGGCGAATACCTCGCGGTGCCACTTGGCCTCGGCGACGGCGTGCTTCCAGTGCGTCGGGTCCTTGGTCTGGTGGTACTTGACGAGGTGGTACGCGATCGAGCTACCGAGGTGGCCGTTGATCGCGATGAGCCCGTCGGCCCATTGCCCGAGCGTGGTCTTGTCCATCCGCGGCTTGAAGTAAAAGCCGTTCAGGAACGCGTCGGAGCTGAGCTTGAGCAGGTTGGCCCACCCCGCGTTGTTCTCGGCGAGCAGAACGAGGTGGAACCCGCCGTCGGACACGCCGGTGTACTCGCGGTTGGTTCGGTCGCTGGGCTTGCCGTTGACGTCCGGAGCGACGTAGGCTTCGATTCCGAGCACGGGCTTGACGCCGGCGTCCTTGGCGCGGGTGTAGAACTCGACGGCGCCGTGCAGGTTGCCGTGGTCGGTCACGGCGACGGCGTCCATACCTAGGTCCTTGACGCGTTGCACCAGCCGGTCGATCCGGTTGCCACCGTCTAGCAGCGAGTACTGGCTGTGCAGGTGCAGGTGGACAAACGGCTGTTCGGCGACAGCGCCCGGGGACCGTCCTTGATCGTTTGCGGCGTCTGGCATCGGTGCAGTTTACGGCGTCAAGGGCACGCACCGGCATGCTAAATTGCTCGGTCTCTGGCTATCGCGCCGTTGCCAAACCTCCGGGTCAATTCGAGCGTCAGACCGATAGATTGTCCCGAACCCCCACTCCGAACCCGGAACCACGACGACTGGAACCCGATCCATGGCCGGCCACAGCAAATGGGCAAACATCAAGCACCGCAAGGCCCGGCAGGACGCTAAGCGTTCGAAGATGTGGAGCAAGTGCAGCCGGGCGATCATCGTCGCGGCCAAGCACGGCGGCGGCGACCCGGACCAGAACCTCACGCTCCGCTACGCGATCGACGAGGCCAAGGCCGCCAACATGCCCAAGGACACGATCCAGAAAGCGATCGACAAGGGCGCCGGTGGCGGCGACGGCTCGGACTTCGACGAGATCGTCTACGAGGGGTACGGGCCGGGCGGCGTCGCCGTGATGCTCGAGATCCTGACGGACAACCGCAATCGCACCGCATCGGAGATGCGGAAGCTCTTCGAGAAGGCCGGCGGGAACCTGGGCGCGTCCGGCTCGGTGGCGTTCAACTTCGAACGCAAGGGCGAGATCTACCTGGCCAAAGACAAGGCGAGCGAGGAAGAGCTGATGGAAGTCGCGCTCGAGGCCGGCGCGGAAGACATCGACGACCAGGACGAGGCGTGGCGCGTCGTGGCGTCCGTTGACGCGTACCACGGGGTGAAGTCGGCGATCGAGGGCAAGGGCTGGGAGCCCGACGCCGCGGCGCTGGTGATGATCGCGACCAACACCGTCGCCTGCACCGGCAAGGAAGCCGAGCAGGTCGTCCGCTTCGTCGAGGAACTCGACGACCACGACGACGTACAGCACGTCCACGCCAACTTCGACATCCCCGATGACGAGTACGCGGCGCTGGCGGGGTAAGCCTGGAAACTCGGTTCGCTCCGACGCCACCGCGAGCGCATGGCGGCTATGTCTACTCTGATCCAGAAAACGGTTTACTACTCCGGCACGGTGCAGGGCGTCGGGTTCCGAGCGACGACGGCGGCGTTGGCGCGGAACTTCGACGTCGCGGGTACCGTCGAGAACCTGCCCGACGGTCGAGTCAAGGTCGTCGTCGAGGGCGAGGTCAAGCAGGTCCGCGCGTTTCTGGACGAACTGCTGCGGGAGTTGGGCCGGTTTATACGCGTGGTCGACGCCCAGGACGACACGACCGAGGGCCCCTTCGGCGACCCGCGGGCGCTCGACGCGTTCAAGATCAAATACTGACCCGCCCACCCCGGCAGTAGCCGGGACACGGGCCACGTCGCTTTGCCGGCGCAGGGCGTGCCGCTTCACTACATTGCGGTGATGCGGTGGCGTCCGAAGCTCCCGGCCGACGTGTTGCCGACGCTGTCGCGGCTGCGGCAGGCGGTGCTCGGCGGCGACGGCGTGCTCATCCCCGTCGCCGCGGTGATCGGCATCCTCGCGGGGCTCGCCGCGGTCGGCTTCGACTGGCTCGTCGAAAACTGCCGGTGGGTATCGTTTGGCCTGCTCGAAGCCGCGGTCAACCCCGTGCTGCAACTCGTATTGATCCTCCTGCTACCGGCGCTCGGCGGGCTCATCGTCGGGTGCGTCCAGTGGTTCCTGTTGCGACAGACGCAGCGCGCCCACGGCGTGCCGACGGTCATCGAAGCGCTCTCACGCAAAGGCGGCGCAATCCCGGCACGCGTTGGCGCGGCCCGCGCGGTCACGGCATCGATCACCATCGGCAGCGGCGGCTCGGCCGGGGTCGAGGGGCCGATCATCACCATCGGCTCGGCGGTCGCATCCAACGTTGCGCGGCTGCTGCGCCTGCCCCGGCAGCACATGAGCACACTCGTGGGTTGCGGCGCCGCGGCGGCGACGGCGGCGATCTTCAACGCGCCGATCGCCGGCGTGATCTTCGTGCTCGAGGTGTTGCTCCGCGACTTCTCCGTGCGGACGTTCGTGCCCATCATCCTTTCGAGCGTCTTCGCCGTCGCGGTCACACAGAGCTTGCTCGGCGAGAACCAGGCCGTGTTCAACCTGCCCGAGGCGATGGAGCACTACGAGGTCGTGCTCACGGAGATGCCGGCATACGCGGTGCTCGGCGTGTTGGCGGGGCTGGTTGGCGCAATGTTCGTCGTGGCGTTGCCGTTCGCCGAGCGACAGTGGGACAAGGTGAACGTCCGCCCGTGGCTCAAGCCGGCGCTCGGCGGGTTATTGCTCGGTGTGCTGGGTGTCGGGTTCACGCTGACGATCGGGCAGCCGATGCCGGCTTACGAAGCGCCGGTGTTCTTCAGCAACGGCTATCCCGTGATCGAAGCCACGATGAACCCGGACAACTACACGGCCTTCGGTGACGGCGTGATCAACACGACGACGATGCCGGTTACGCTGACGCTGCTCACCGCGGCGCTGGCGCTCAAACTCGTCGGCACGTGCCTGACCATCGGGTCCGGCGGCGCGGGCGGCGTGATCGCGCCGTCGCTGTTCATGGGTGCGATGATGGGCGCGGCTGTCGGGGTCGTCGCGATGTCGGTCGAGTGGCTGGGCGTTTCCACCCCGGCGACGTACGCGCTCGCGGGAATGGCCGGCGTGATCGCCGCGGTCGCGCACTGCCCACTAGCCGCCTTCCTACTCGTCTTCGAGATTACGGCCGACTACAAGGTCATCCTGCCGATGATGCTCGTTGCCATCCTCGCGACCAGCACCGCGCAACTCATCGCCCGGGACTCGCTCTACGCCTACTGGCTCTCGCTGCGCGGCATCCGGCTGGGCACGTATTCCGACCTCACGCTGCTGCGCCGCATGACCGTGCGCGAGGTGCCGCTCAGCCCAGCCGTGATCGTTCAGCACGACGACCCGGCGACACGGCTGATCGAACTCGCGCAGGACTTCGCCGCCGTGGACTACGTCGTCTGTGACGAGCAGGAGGTCTACGAGGGCATGGTCGTCGGCGAGGACGTCCGCCGGACGCTCGTCCACCACCACGCCGCGGCGTTGCTGATCGTCGCCGAGCTGATGCGCAGCAACCTCGCGACCGTACGGATGGACGAGACGCTCGACGCGGTGCTCGACAAGTTCGCCCGGCACGAAGTCTCCTCCCTCCCCGTCGTCGACGCCGGCGGCCGCGTCAAGGGCGTCATCACCCGCAACCGGCTGATGCAGCAATACCAGCAGGCGTTGGCGAAACGCGGGTAGTGGTTGGGCTTCTCCCAACGCGCCGAGCTTTACAGTGGTGTCGTGGCCACGCCCAAGTCCCGCACCCCGAACGACGCCCCCTTCTCGCGACGCCAAACGTTCCGCCGCGCTTCCCGGTTGTCTGGCGGCAAGGCGTTCGCCGCGGTGTTCGACGCCAAGATGCGCAAGCACGCCGGGCCGCTCGCCGTGCTCACCCGGCCGAACGGCTTGGGCTTCCACCGGCTCGGGCTTTCGGTGTCGCGCAAGGTCGGCAAGGCGGTGCCGCGTAGCCGGGTGAAGCGCCGACTGCGCGAGGCGTTCCGGCTCGACCGCCCCACCCACCCGGATTACGACACCCGCGACACCAGGGGCGCGCTCGTCGGGTATGACATGGTTGTTGTCGTTCGACCACACGACCCGCCGCTGACGCTGAGCACGGCGCAGCAGCACCTTCGCGACGCGCTGCAGGCCTCACACCTGAACTGGCAGAAACGGTTGCGGAAACGCGACCCAGACGGCGATTCGTTTACCTCTACGTCCGAGAACAACACCGAACCCGACGGATCGGCCGACGCGTCGCCCTGAGCCGGCAACCCGCTTGGCCGACGCGTCGATGACCACGACACTAGGAGAGTGGGTGGCCCGGCTGTCGCGCGTCCGCGACGCTACGGTTGAGCGATGAAGGCACTGACCGCCCTACGCGCGAAGTTCCGCGAGATGACCGACGCGGACAACGAAGAACTGCCCCGGTGGCAGCGGGCGCTGCTGTACGCCGTCGAGCTCGGCCGGTTCGCGGCGCACAAGCTCCGGCAGGACCGCGCGCCGCAGATGGCCGCGGCCTTGACGTACCACACGCTGTTCTCGCTGCTGCCGACGCTGGTGCTCACGCTCGTCGTCGCCCAGGCGTTCGTCAGTGAACAGCAACTCGCAGACCTCAAAGCCCAGACCGTGGACTGGGCGGTGCAGTGGCTCGAGACGGACGGCCAAAAGACCGACGCCCCGGGCACGGCGGACGAAGCCGCCGACGCCCCGGGCACGCTGTTGCGTCCGTTCGGCTTCGCCGGGGTCGGGTCCACCGCCTGGCGTGCCGCGAACTTCGCTGTCCGAAGCGCCGAGGACCAACGGGCCGACGCCCTCGCCGCCGAGTACGCCGCGACTGCCGGCCGACTCGACGAACAACTCACCGCCTGGCTTGACCAACTCCAGAACGTCAACTTCGGGTCGATCGGCCTCGTCGGTGTGCTGATCTTCATCTACGGCGCGACGAAACTACTCGCGACCATCGAGGACAGCTTCAACCTTGTCCTCCGCGCCGAGGAGAACCGCTCGTGGTACGTCCGGTTGCCGCTGTACTACACGACGATCACGCTAGCGCCGGTTGTCCTGCTCGCCGGGCAGTGGGCGCAGCGGCAGTTCCTGAACCTGCTCACGGCGTCGGGGGCGGAGTCGACCGGTGACGCCGTTGCTTCCGCGGCCACGGGCGCAGCCGACCTGCCCGCGTCGGAGATGGAAACGATCGCCGCGTCGGGCTCGTCGCTCGCTTGGCTAGTCGGGCCGTTCGTGTTCCTCTCCCCGCTGCTGACCACCTGGCTGGTGCTGCTTCTCGCCTACCGGCTGCTGCCCAACACCACCATCCGCATCCGCCCCGCCGCGATCGGCTCGTTCGTCGCCGCCGTCGCGCTCGGCCTCGCCGTCGAAGGCTTCTCGCTGTATGTCTCGAAAACCGGCAGCACCAGCCTCTACGGAGCGCTCGCGCTGCTGCCCCTGTTCCTGCTGCTGCTCTGGATCGTCTGGCAGGTCGTGCTCTACGGCCTCGAGCTCGCGTCTGTCCTCCAGTTCATGCCCAGCCGCCGGGAACGCAAGCAGAGCGAGCAAGACACCGGCCCCAAACTCGTCGACCCCCGACTGATCATCCCGGCGCTCGTGCTCTTCGCGAAACGCTTCCGCGAGGGCGAACCGCTTGCCCCCGAAACCCTTGCCAACGAGCTCCAGCTCCCCGCCGGCGCGACCGAGCCAATCCTCGCCGCGCTGGTGCAGCATGGCTACCTGCACAAGCTAGATGGCGAGGAGTCGTGCTATGCGTTGGCGAGGTCACCGGATCAGATCGAGGTAGCGGGCTTGCTTGAAACCGCGAACCAACTCGGGCGGGCAGACGTTGATGCAATCAATACACCGCTCATGCGTCTAGATCACCCCGAACAACAAAACAAACGCATCAGAACATTAGTCGAGTTGCTATGAAACACTTGCGCCCGAAACACCACGACATGGTCGCATTACCGGTCGAAGATCGATACACCGTAGTCGAGCTGCCTTAGGAAAACGGTGTCGCCTGGACGCAACGGCAGGTCATGAATCCCTCGTTCGTCGAGCACAAAGGGGAGGTACAGGTTAATGACAATCTCATCCGTTGGCGTGACTGCTCGCAGAAAGGTGAACTCGTAGCCGATCCTTCGTTGGTCGGCGATGTCAAGACCGCCCCAAGCCAAAAGGTCCGCAATGGTCGGAGGCCTACCTTCGCACTGTTTCTGAAGTTCTAAAGCTGCGATAGCCCCGGATCGTACTTCTTCCGGGTTGATCCCAACGGTGTTGAGGTAGATGTAGTCCCCGCCAAGTAACACATCATTGGGTTCCGCAGACGCTGGTGGCCCACCCGCCTGAAGGGTGGCCGCGGGAGCGTCGGCTTGTGCGGATGAGAGCGTTACGCTCTCCTTCTCCGGCAACATCGAAACTGTCGCAAACAGCGCCATTGCAGTTATGGCAGCGGTCAGGAGTGAAGTCTGCATAATTCGTCTCCGGTGGGGGTGATTGACGATTCGAGTGAAGTCGTTCGCCAGGATGCTCGCGTCGCCAAATTCCTCGAGCGCAAGCCGGACCGCTTTGTCGCGGTTGCAGCCTTGCTGCTGCAACTCGGCGAGGCGTTCGTCGAGGTGGACGCGCAACTCGTCGGCAATCGCGTCACGCTGATCGGGCGTGAGCTTCAGCATCTGGCTCAGCAGCGACAGGTAGTGCTCGAACTCTTGTTGCGACATCCTGACTCTCGCTAACTGCGGTGTGGTGCACCGCAGCTAAGGGGTTGAAGGTTGCGATGCCCGAGGAAGCTCGGGGTACGCCGCGACCTGACGCAGCGCCGGCAGCACCACCGCCTGCATCCGTGCCAGCAGCGCCTGCCAGTCCGCGGCCCGGGTGGTGAGCCGCTTCTGGCCCGTGGGGCTCAGGGCGTACCACTTGCGCGGCCGGCCGGTGGTCTTCTCCCAGCTGGGCGTGACCAGGCCGTCCTGCTCCATGCGGTGCAGGAGCGGGTAAAGCGTCCCGGCCTTCACGTCGTGGTCGCCGGCGTCGCGGAGCTTGCGCTGGATCGCGTAGCCGTACTGCGGCCCGTCGGCCAGAACCGAGAGCACGAGCACGTCGAGTGAGCCATGCAGCAGGTCCCGGCGGGACTTCGCGTCCAGTCGGGCGTCGGGAGAGGCCGAGGTGTCGCGGGGGCTGGGCATGTCGAATACCAATATATCGTGTTATGATATATCGGCAAGTGAATATCGATTTGGTGCCGCCAGCCCACCTCGCTATGGTCTGCGTCCCGCTTTCGGGTCGTCTCGACCCGTACCCCGACCCTGAACGCGGTATCCCGTACCCCAAGGACCCCCCATGCCCGGCACCGGCACCATCACCCAGGTCATCGGCTCCACCTTCGACGCCAAGTTCGCCGAGAAGGACCTGCCCGACATCTTCAACGCCCTCGAGTGCACCTTCGAGGTTGCCGGCGAGACCACCAAACTCGTCGGCGAGGTCCAGCAGCACCTGGGCGACGGCGAGGTCCGCTGCGTCGCGCTCGGATCGACCGACGGCTTGGTCCGCGGCACGAGCGTCACCGACACCGGCGACGCCGTGTCTGTCCCCGTTGGCGAGCAGGTGCTCGGCCGGGTGTTCAACCTGCTCGGGAACCCGATCGACGAGCGCGGCGACGTTGCCGACAAGAGCAAGCGCAAGCCGATCCACGCCGACCCGCCGGCGTTCACCCAGCTCAACCCGCAGACCGAAGTCCTGCAGACCGGCATCAAGGTCGTCGACCTGCTCTGCCCGTTCGTCCGCGGCGGCAAGATCGGGCTGTTCGGCGGGGCCGGCGTCGGTAAGACCGTCATCATCCAGGAGATGATCGCCCGCGTCGCGCGTGAGTTCGGCGGGTACTCCGTCTTCTGCGGCGTCGGCGAACGCACCCGCGAGGGCAACGACCTCTGGCTGGAGATGCAGGAGGCCGAGTACACCGACGAGAACGGCGAGACCGCGCACGTCATCGACAAGGTCGCCATGGTGTTCGGCCAGATGAACGAGCCGCCCGGCTCGCGTCTGCGCGTCGCGCTGTCCGGCCTGACCATGGCCGAAGAGTTCCGCGACGCCTCGGGTAAGGAGACGATGATCTTCGTCGACAACGTCTTCCGCTTCACGCAGGCCGGCTCGGAAGTGTCCGCGCTGCTCGGACGGATGCCGTCCGCGGTGGGATACCAGCCGACGCTGTCGACGGAGATGGGCGAACTACAGGAGCGCATCACCTCGACCGACAAGGGCGCGATTACGTCGGTGCAGGCGATCTACGTCCCGGCCGACGACCTCACGGACCCCGCGCCGGCCACGGCGTTCTCTCACCTGGACGCCTTCGTCGTCCTCGAACGCTCCATCGCCGAGAAGGGCATCTTCCCCGCGGTCGACCCGCTGGCTTCGACGTCGCGCATCCTGGACCCGGGCGTGCTGGGCGAGAAGCACTACGCCGTCGCCCGGCAGGTGCAGTCGATCCTCCAGCGGTACAAGAGCCTGCAGGACATCATCGCGATCCTTGGCGTCGACGAGCTGGCCGAGGAGGACAAGCTCATCGTCAGCCGGGCGCGGAAGATCGAACGCTTCCTGTCGCAGCCGTTCTTCGTCGCCGAGGTGTTCACCGGGTTCCCGGGCATCTACACGCCGCTGGAGGACACGCTCGACAGCTTCGATCGGCTGTGCAACGGCGAGGGCGACGACCTGCCCGAGTCCGCGTTCATGTACGTCGGCACCCTCGACGACGCGAAGAAGAAGGCCGAAGCGATGGCGGCGAAGGCGTGAGCTCAATCTACGTTGTTTCGCACCGTAATCCCTTAAAACCCACGTCCAAATGAACGTGGACTTTTAAACTCGCCAAAACCTGCGCACGTATCAACCAGCCCCCGCGCCTGGCTACGCCATCTCTAGGTCCATGTAGAGCACCGCGTGGTCGGACGCTTTGGGACGGTCGTGGCCCACGTCGCTGAAGCGGGGGCCGGTATACCGATCCGCTCGATAGGGCATGCCCTGGCGCATGATGACGGGCCGGCCGGGGTTCGTGTCGGCCAGGATCTTGGACAGCAGCAGGTAGTCCAGCTGGTGGTACTCGTTCCCGCCGGCCCAGTAGTGCGTCCAGCGCTGGTTGGCCGGCAGGCGGTTGACCACGTTGACCAAGTGCGGGTGGTTCAGCAGCGCGTCGATCCCGGTCTGCCCTTGCGGGTAGTCGTTGAGGTCGCCAAGCACGATGAAGTTGCCCTCGTAGCTCAAGGACGACCACCACCCGTTGACGATCTGGCGGACGCGCTGGGCCTGTTCGACCCGCCGGGCCCGGGTCTGCGCCCGCCCGCCCATCATCGACTTGAGGTGGTTGGCGTAGATCGACAGCGTCGTGCCGCCCACGTCGATGTCCACCTCCAGGCAGTCGCGCGAGAACAGCCAGGTGGTGTTCGCGGCGTTGCGCTCGTGCCGGTGCGTGTTGACGTACGCGAACGGGTACCGGCTGAGCACCGCCACGTCGATGAAACGCGGGTCGTGGCTGTCCACCACCATCCGGTGCGTGTACCCCATGCCGCCCAGGTAGCGGGAGTTGAACCGCTCGAGCACGGCCAGGTTCTCGACCTCCTGGAGGCAGAGGATGTCGGCGTCCACCTCGCGGACGGCCCGCCCGGTGAGCCGCTTGGCGTCGTCGTCTTGGAGATCGAACGCCAGGTTGTTGACCCCGAACCCCGACCCATCGTCGGGGTCGAAGTTGCTGCGGAATCGGTAGCGGGCGAAGAGGTTCTCGGCGTTGAAGGTCGCGACGCGGAGGGGCATAGGGTGCCTCACAATTCAATAACAGGTTGCTTGTCTCATTTCCTTAGATCGATATTGCTGGATACATCACTTGCAACGCTCGCCGCCGACATGACCTAATCGATTTCAACGGGTTGTGATCGGTTGCATGAAGAATCGATCCCGTGTCGCTTAAAAGCATGTTCAGCAAATCGCCTTAACGGCCAAGCACCAGGGGTATATGTCTTAAAGCCACAACTCTCAGTCATCGCGTTTGCACCGGCTTCATATGGGACATGGGCCACCATCAGCGGAGCCAGGCTCCGCCGCTTGGCCATCACTGCCGCTCCCAACACCGCCAACACTTCGCCTCTTCATCCCAAGCAATGATCTCGAAGCGGCGCCTCTTCCACGGCCCGGACCAAAGCAGCCTTCGAAGCCGCAAGTGCTTGCGGTCGTCGGTGCCTGGCGGGTTGGGTTCCTCAAGGCCTTCCGCGCCATCCACCTTCGCCACTAAGCCTTCAGGAAAGAGTTGGTCGAGTTCCTGTTCAATCATCGCTTCCTCCAAAACGGAGCCGTTCAACGTAATAATCAACCGCATCGATCACGCGTCGGTCTGTCCGCAGCGAGCGGTCCACGTGTTCGAACAACATCGAGTACTCATCGAGGTAAGCCGGCACGTCGTCGCCTGCGATGGGAGTGCTCTTGTCACTTCGCGCATCCTCAACCACAAGAGTGCTTTGAGCTGCCAAGGGCTTCGCGTTCTCAAGCGCCGACACCGAATTTCGGAGTTCCGCCCACCGGGTCGTCACCAGACCGAAATCCACGGGGCGCGAAACGGCGTCAGGCGATTCAAGCCTCAGTTTATTTGCCGCCCGAACAAAACTGAATGTTGCGGGGAGACCGGCGAGATCGAATGTAACTGCTTCTCTCGCAAATCCGTCGAGCTCGTCTAGATGATCGCTCGCTTTATCGTCATACGCAGAAAACTCTTCTAAACTCGACCTGACGGTTTCCAGAGAGATCGCTGCGACTTCGTACGGAACCGCTTCTCGTGAAAGCGGCGTCTGGGCGGCAGCACCCGATTCGAGCTGATTCAGCGTGGCCACCGGGTAGCCGAGCCTCCCGCCTTTCAGCACGGGGTAGTCGAAGCTCAGGTAGCCGACCACCAGCGGCCGGCGGAAAGTTTGATTCATCGCCACCGAGCTTTTGCTGGCCCACTCGAGTTCCGCGCTACCGCCGACGCTTTCGCTGACTTGTTTAAGTGTGCTCTGATAGGCCGTGAGCTCAGACTTATTATCGGGGACGGTGCCTCCTGTCGCCGGCGTCTCGGGTGAGGGCGTGTCGGCGACCGCGGGCACATCGGGTTGCTCAGGCTCGGGCTGTTCTGGTTCGGGCTGGTTAGGATTCAAGTCGTCTGCGCCCGCCCCGTCTTGCCCCGACCCGTCCGTGTCGCCCGGGGTTTTGCCGTTGACGTTGGGCAGTGACACCTCGGGCAGGGTGAGCTGCTTCGGGACCCCGACGTCGGCTTTGAAACTGCCCTTACGGGCGTTGAGCAGGACGACGTGGACCTTGCCGACCACGTACACGCGCGAGATCACGCGGACGTAAGCCGTCCGCGGGTTGGCGTTGGGGGTCAGGTCGCGGCGGACGTCGTCGAAGAACATGCCCCAGCCCGATCCCTTGGCCACGGCTTCTTGCTGATATTTGAGCATCCTCTGGATATCAGGCCTCGCCGCCCACGTACGGACGCGATCGTCCAGCATGTCGTACGGCATGCCGTAGGTGTACGCGTCTGAAAGGGTGACCGATCCGGACGCCTTGTCGGTCTGCATCATGCTCAATGCGGTGGGCACCCCCTGTATCGGGATCGCGGCGGCGATCCCGCCGCTGCTGCTCACCTCGAAGGTGTACGCCGGGAACGCGGCAAGCGGGGCTTTGTTCCAGTCGGTCGGGTCGGTGTGTCTGTCCGGGGACGAACCCGCATTTCCACTGCCGATGCCGGCCGCGCGTTGGGTGGTCGACGGGTCGCCGTCCGGAGGAAACTGCCAGTGGTAAGGGGTATTGTTCTTGCCCCGCGTCCCATAGGAAGAGCTGTAGAAGGCTGGGTAATCCAGATTCATGAGGCGCGTCTGCTGCTGATCCAGCGCCAGGAATCCCCGTTTGAGATATTCCTTGTGCTGGGCCTGGATCGGGCGCGTGACCAGGAAGACGTCGCCGGGCAAGAGGTCTTCCCGCAACGGATAGACCGGGATCACCTGGCTGGCGCGGATCGTCAGGCACCAGTTCTTGGCGACCTTTTCCAACTGCCTGCGCTTCATCGCGTCGGCGCAACCCGGCATAGAGATGACAGCGCACCAAGCCAGCAGGAGTAGCGAGGTTGTCAGTTTTTGCCTTGTACGCATGATTGTTCTTGCTCAGCAAGCGGTGACTACGGGATCGGAACGTGATATGAGGTGATTTTGTCGACAGACGAGATCCCTCACGGTGATTGACGGCAGCCCACCGGCGGCGCACGAAAGATGACCAAACCGCGGCTGAAGCGAAAGCAGGGGCTTGTGGGCGGGTTGTTAACCCTCGATGTCAACACCAGGGTGGAGACCTGTGGCCACTGGTCGTCAAGCCAAACGCATGACTCTCCCCGGTCACACACAGACCAACCAATCCGGGACAAGGCAATCCATCCTTTACAGGCCCGGAATCCCGCCGCGAGTAGCCCCACTGAAGGGGTCTTGAGTCCGGAAGCGTGCATGGCGATCCCCGTACAGAAATGCTCATGCATCATGAAGAGATTGCCAAAAACAAGCAAGACAATTTATGTATTCTTGGGTTCGTTTTAGCCGGAGATGCCCCACAACATCTGCGACCCAGTAGTTCAAGTCCGGCTTGGGACGGCGGTTACGCGAACAACGCACCACGGCGCGAAATCGTTTCTCAGAGGCTTCTTCCCCATGTCACGGCTCGGCACAACCCCGCACCGAGTCACGGCGCGGTTGAAAGCAAGGCGTCGTGGCATCGACAGCGCTACCCGAGTTTGTGCTTGCCCTGATGGTGGGAGCCGTGGCCGTCGTGGGGCTTGTTTTGGTACTTCGACAGACGGGCCTGGAGCGGGCGTTGGCCACCGTCGGGGAAGACGAGGTTGCCCGAACCCGCGCAACGCAAGTCCACGACTCGGCCGCGCTGGAGCGGTTTGAAACAGCGGAAGGCGGGGCCTCGCGGGTTCATGCGTGGAGCATCTTGAGCAACGCCGCCATGAACGCGGGGAGGTCGTCGGGACGGCGGCTGCTGACGCGGCGGTGTTGCTCGTCGACGACGACCTCGGCGTCTTGCCAGATGGCGCCGGCATTGGTGAGGTCATCGGTGAGGCCCGGCGTGCTGGTGTAGTGCACGCCCTTGACAATGCCGGCGGAGATGTCGATCCACGGGCCATGGCAGACGGACGCGATCGGCTTGCCGGCGTCGGCGATCGCTTTGGTGATCGACTTGACCTCGTCGTAACGGCGGAGCTTGTCGGGCATCCATCCGCCGGGCACGACGAGGGTATCGAAGTCGTCGGCGTTCAGATCGGCGATCTTCGCGTCGCTGGCCTGCGGGTAGCCGTGCTTGCCGTGGTACTTCGTGCCGGGCGCATCGAGGCCCGCGACGGTGACGGCGCAGCCCGCTTCGAGCAGACGGAGGCGGGGGTACTGCAGTTCGAGGTCTTCGTAGTCGTCGCCGACGAAGATGAGGGCGCGGGGGGCGGGGGTGTTCATGGAAGGACGGTAGGCGCGGGTGCGCAACCGGGACGCTGCACTGAAGCGCCGGGCTTCCGGGTTGAGGCACGGGCAAGAAAAAACCCGCGACCGGCGCGGGTTCGGGGGAGCGAGTTGGGCACACGGCTTAGGCGAGCCGGCGGCGGCGGCCGAGCAGGCCGAGGCCGAGCAACCCGGCGGCGAAGGCCGATGGCGTCGGGATCACGACCGGGCCGTTGTCGGTGGGCGGGTCGTCGCCGTTCGTATCGGGCGTCTCGTTGCCGCCGTTGGTGTCGGGCGTTTCGTCCGGCGTGGTGGGCGTCGGGGTATCTGGCGTTTCGTCGTCGCCCTCACCGGGGGTGACGATCGGCGTGTCGTCTTCATCCTCCATGGCCTGGATAAGCTCGACGCTGTTGAAGACGACCAACTCGTTGCTGCCGACGGGCTCGAAGGCCTGGAACTGCGACTCGGTGTAGTTGCGGGTCGGGGCCTCGTCGAAGGGGGCCTCGAACGCGAACGTCATGAGATCGTTGATCGCGTCGATGATCTGCATGCCGTTGCCGAGCACCTCGCCGAAGACGGTGAACCCGCCGTTCTGGCTGTCGAGGTTGGCGCTGTTGTCGGCGACGTTGAAGAAGAACTCGCGCGAGCCGGAGTTGGGGTCTCCGCCGAGCTTGGCCAGGGCGATGGTGCCGCGGGTGTTGGAGATACCCGGCTCGTTCTGAACCGTGCCGGCGTTGGGCACCTCGGGGAAGGTGTTGGGCTCGACACGGGGCGTGCCGTCGTCGATGTACCGGCCGGCCTGGACGACGAAGCCCGGGGCCGAGCGGTGGACGATCACGTTGTTGTAGTCGCCGCGTTCGACGTAGCCGAGGAAGTTTGCGACGTGCAGCGGGGCCGCCTCGTCGAAGAGCTCGACGTCGAAACTGCCCAGCACGCTGTCGAACCGGACGATGCTGCCCGCGTCGGCCGACTGAACCCCGATCAACCCCAAGCCGGCCGAGGCGATGGCCAGCGACGAAAGCCAGAAACGATTCATCTCACACTTCTCCGGTACGGCTGAACTGACGCCCTGAACGCGGTTCTAATCGCGTCCCGCCAGCGTCCGAGCAGTTCTCGGACGCGACCCGCAGCATACCGGAACTGTGTTCAAACCGCTACGCGGAACGTAAAAAACGCGCTCGAAACGACTGAACACTGATTTAGGCCGCTGCAGCGGGGCATTCTCGGCCCGGAACCCCCACACGAACCGAATAAAGCCCGATCGGCACCCCATCAAACAGAAAGGTTTTTGAATCCGTTACAACGCCCAGATGTCCGACGTACCCGCCGTGTTTCGTGACCGCCTCGACCGCCTGACCGCCCGCCACGCCGCGCTGATCGGCCGACCCAACCCCGCCGAGCCGGCGTGGGACAACGGCGTGTTCGAGCGGTACGCCCACCCCGTCGTCACCGCCGAGCACGCCCCGATCGCCTGGCGATACGACCTGAACCCCGCGACCAACCCCCGGTTGCTCGAACGCCTCGGCGTCAACGCCGCGTTCAACACCGGGGCGATCGAGGTCGATGGCAAGGTGCTGCTCGTACTCCGTGTCGAAGGCGTCGATCGCAAGAGTTTTTTCGCGGTCGCCGAGAGTGACAACGGCACCGAGGGCTTCCAGCTCTGGGACGAGCCCGTTGTCATGCCCGAGACCGGCGACCCGGACGTCAACGTCTACGACATGCGGCTCACCGCCCACGAAGACGGCACCGTCTACGGCCTCTTCTGCACCGAGCGCAAGGATCCGGACGACCCGGACCTCAGCGCCGCGGTCGCGCAGTGCGGGATCTGTCGCACCACCGACTTCAAGACGTGGGAGCGTTTGCCGGACCTCAAGACGCCGTCGCCGCAGCAGCGCAACGTCGTGCTGCACCCCGAGTTCGTCGACGGCCGGTACGCGCTCTACACCCGGCCGCAGGACGGCTTCATCAGCGCCGGCTCGGGGGGCGGGATCGGTTGGGGCCTGTGCGACTCGTTGGACAACGCCGTCGTCGCCGACGAATCCACCATCGTTGATCGCCGCGCGTACCACACCGTGAAAGAAGTCAAGAACGGGCAAGGCCCCCCGCCGATCAAGACCGACGCGGGTTGGGTCCACCTCGCGCACGGCGTGCGCGGCACGGCGACCGGGCTGCGGTACGTCTGCTACGTCTTCGTCACCGCCCTCGACGAGCCATGGCGGGTCACGCACTCGCCGGGGGGGCACTTCCTCGCGCCCCGGGGCCGGGAGAACGCCGGCGACCTG
>JANQPR010000207.1 GCA_028285385.1 Phycisphaera sp. | reverse complement strand
CGCTGTTCCGGCGTCTCAGGAACCACGAGTTCAACCTGATCGGGCGCGAGCCAGTTCACGTAGCGGTCGCCGTCGACGGGCAAGTCGACTTTGGTTCCTTGACGCGACCGGTTCACCACGACGTACACGTGATCGTCGCCCAGTCGACGCTCGAACGCGACGACACTTTTTGCGTCGTCGGCCAGCGTTACCTCGAACCCGCCGACGCGCAGCACCGGCAGCGTGTTCCGCAGCGCGATCAGCATCCGGTAAGCGCGGAAGATGTCCTCGTCGAACTCGACGCCGACGCCCTCGTACGGCTCGAGGTCTTCCCACACCATCGGCATCCGGTTGCTCGGGTCGTCCGGCGACCACATGCCCGCCTCCGTGCCGTAGTAGATCATCGGCGCGCCGAGGAACGTCATCTGGAACGCGGCCGCCTGGAGTTGCCGGCGGCGTTCTTCGGGCGTGGGCTTGCGGGGGTCGTAGTCCTCGCCGTTGTCCTGGATGCGGTTCTGCCCGTCGTAGGTGCGGTCGGGGTTGACGAACATCGACGCCAGCCGGTCGGTGTCGTGGCTGTCGAACAGGTTCATCTGCGCTAGCGCGACCTGCATCGGGTAGTTGTAGACGACGCGGTTCAGGCGTTTCGCGAACTGCGACGGCGGGATCGCGGTCTGCTGATCCACGAAGAAGTCCTGCGTGGCCATCGCGAACTGGTAGTTCATCACGGCGTCGAACTGGTCGCCTTGCAGCCAGGGGTGGGCCCAACTCCAGATCTCGCCGGAGATGTAGGCATCGGGGTTGATGCCCTTCACCAGCTTGCGCCACTCGATCCAGAACGGGTGCGCGATGTCGCCGGGAACATCCAGCCGCCAGCCGTCGATGCCGTCGCTGGGGTCGCCGTCGCCGTTGGGGTCCATCCACCGGCGGGTGATGTCGAAGATGTGTTGCTTCGGGCCGTCCGCGAGGCCGGTCTCCCGGTCGTTCTTGAACACGGGCAGGTAGCCGTTCTTCTGGTCCCACGCGACCCACTGGATGCCGCCCTCCTTGCCGTGCACGGCGAACGGGTCGTCCATCGGCTGCCAGTGTTCTTCGTTGCCCCAGTCGGTGATCTCGAACCAGTCGGCGTACCGGCTGTTCCGGCCGTTGGCGAGCACGTCCATGAAGAACGGGTGGCTGCGCCCGACGTGGTTGAACACGCCATCGATGACGACCTTGAAGCCCATGCGGTGCGCTTCGTCGAGCAGGCCGAGGAAGACCTTGTCGCTCTCGGAGAACTGCCACGTGGCGGGGTCGTCGGTCTCGCCGGGGACCTGTTGCGTGGGCGTCGGGCTCTTGACGCCGAAGTTGTCGTCGACGTGCCGGAAGTCCGACGCGTCGTACTTGTGCATCGAGTCGGCCTCGAAGATCGGGTTGAGGTAGATCGCCGTGATGCCGAGTTCGCGCAGGTACGGCAGGGCTTGCTTCACGCCCTGCAGGTCGCCGCCGTAGCGGCGCTTCCAGACGTTGCCCTCGCCGAGGTAGAAGTTGTCGTCGCCCGCCGCCTCGCCGTGGTGGGAGTGGGTCTTCCACCAGTCGCTGGTCCAGGGCAAAAGGTTCTCGTACCACGCGTCGCCCGGGTCGTTCGATGTTTCGGCGTTGCGGAAGCGCTCGGGGAAGATCTGGTACCAGACCGCGTGCTTCGCCCAATCGGGGGTGGCGAAGCTGGGGGTCATGTCGACGGTGAAGGGCACCTTAGGAGCTGCCGGGCCGGCGTCGAGATCGACAACGCCTTCTTGGCCGAGCACGGCTTCTGCCCCGCCCTCCTGGACCAGGAACAAGTACGACACCGCTTGGCTTCTGGAAGACTCGTCGACCTCGATCAAGGCCACGTACGTGTCCAGCCCCAACCGAGTCGACTCGCGCGACATCGGCACGGGCGTCCACGCCTTCATCGGGCCGGCCCCACCGGGGGACGCTTCACCAAACATCACGATGACCTGCTCGGCGTCGCCCTCGCGCACCTCCAACCCCAGCAGCAGCAACTCCTCGCTCACCACGCTGCGGTGGTGGAAGTCGTCGGGGTCGTGGCGGATCGCCTCGGCAAGGATGTGGTTCGGCTGCGCCTCCGGCAGGTCACGCATGTCCTGGCCGACGAGCACGGCCGAGTTCATGCCGCCGTGGCCGTCGGGCTCTTCGAGCGACGCGTCGCTGTGGACCGGGTCGTTGACCCAATCGTTGCCGTTGAGCACGAACTTGTAGAGGTAGACGCCCGGGTCGAGGTCGAGCGTGGCCCGCCAGACGCCGTCGTCGCCGCGCGTCATCGGGTGGGCCTCTCGGTCCCAGCCGTTGAACGTCCCGGCGACGTGCACCGACTCCGGCTGCGCCGCCCACCCCGCGGGGTCGAGCTCGAACGCCTGCTCGATCGCCGCCACCCCCGGCACGGAAACAGCGGACAACGTCGCGGCCATGACGAGCACCAACGGAGAAACACCGATTGTCCTGGATCGCATCAGTTCGTGCCTCGGCGGTTCGTGGAAACGGGCCCGCTTCCCGGCGGACCAAACCTGCATCCCGCTCCCCACCTCCCCGAACACGTAGTCTTGAATCACCCCCCGCCCCGGAATCCGCTCAGCCCACCGCCCCCGCGGAGGTCACAATGCCCGTCGAGCCCCGAAGCACAAGGTGCGTCGGCAGCGTCTCGGCGGTCGGCGTCGCGGTGCCGCGCACCCGGCCGATCAGCTTCTCGCACGCCAACGCCCCCGCCTCGTGCAGCGGCAGGTGCACGGTCGTCAGCGACGGGCAGATGTACGCCCCGCTGGCGATGTCGTCGAAGCCCACGACCGAGACGTCGCGGGGCACCAGCCTGCCGCGCTGCACGCAGCCCTGGATCGCGCCCATCGCCATCTTGTCGTTGCCGCAGAACAGCGCGGTGAGGTCCGGGTGCTGATCGAGCAGTTGCTGCGCCGCTTCACGGCCGCCGTCCTCGGTGAACTTGCCGTCGAGCATCCAGCCGTCGTCGATCGACAGACCGGGCAGGCCGCGCTGCTTCATCCGGCGTTCGTAGACGTCCCGGACCGCCCGGGCCGTGTGCACGTTCGGCGAGCCGTGGATCAGCCCGATGCGTTCATGCCCGAGTTGCTCGAGGTACGTCATCACCTGCTCGGCCCCGCCGACGTAGTCGCAGACGATGTGGTCGATCCCCCAGCCGGGGAACGTGTTGTTGACCACGATCATCGGGCGTTTGGCCTTGGCGAAGTCCTTGAGAAAGCTATGCCGGTCGTTGAATCCGATGCAGAGCACGCCGTCGACGAAGCGGCGCTCGAAGAGCTCGAGGTGCTTGCGTTCGCGGATGAAGTCGGGCTTGGCGGACTCGATCATCACCTTGTGGCCGAAGCGGTCGGCCTTGTCGACGATGCCGGAGATGATCTCGCCGAAGTACGGGTCGGCCAGGGCGTGGCGCAGCGTCGGCAGCAGCACGCCGAGCATCCGCGTGTACTTGCCCGACAGCGACTGGGCGATGCGGTTGGGCTGGTACCCCGTTTCGTCGATCACGCTGCGGACGCGCTTGGCGGTCGCCTCGGTGATCTTGGGGTTCTGGTTCAGGACCATCGAAACCGTGGCGACCGAGACGTTGGCCCGGCGAGCGATCTCGCGGATGCCGATCCGCTTGGGGGCGGTCGCGGCGCCGTTGCCGGCACCGGATCCGTTCTTTGCGGAGCCGGTGCTGCGGTGGGCCGGGCTAGAGGTCGGCGGGGTCACGGGCGGGCGGGTCAGAGGGGGGCTGGGGGCGGTGGGGTAAGAGGAGCGGCCGGGTCACCCGGCGGAGCCGGAGGGCCCAAACGGCGGTCGTGGGCCGAGATCAGGGGCAAAGATCGCGGGGAACGAAGAGAATCGGAGCGGTACCAAGACGGGCAGATCAGTCAAACGGGCGGTGAACGCTCGTCGGCGTCGCGGTAATCCCGTTGAAACAGTTTACTCGTCCGTTAACTTGACGCAACCCTTGCGGGGTCTTGGGCTGCAGAATTTTTGTGCACCGGAGGGTTGACCGGCCGACGTTGCCGAGAAAACCGGCGAATGGGGCTTGACGGTTCCGGAAATCGCGTTAGGATTTGTGCAGTCTCGCCGGCGGTTCTTCTCGCAGTTTCTGCCGTTAATCGCTCGTTTCGCCGGCAAAAACAGGTGTCTGGGCCAACGACGCACGGGTCCATTCTTCGCCTCGCCGTCCCCGACTTATGGTTTACGAGCCTTCGACCGCCTTTTTTGATCGACACCGAGTGAACCGTTTAAATCCCGCGGCCGCCTCGACGCAGCGATGAGGCCTGCAGCACTCCGGCCGACGCATTACACGCCTCCGACTCTCCTTCGCCTCTCCATTCGATCCAAGGACGACGACATGACCTTCTCCACTCGGACCCCCGCGCCCCGGAAGACCCGCGCCGGCTTCACGCTGATCGAGCTCCTCGTCGTGATCTCGATCATCGCCCTGCTGATCGGCATCCTGCTCCCGGCCCTGGGCGCCGCGCGGCAGACCGCCCGGACCGCGGGTTGCCTGTCGAACATCCGGCAGATGGCGATCGCGACTTACTCGTTTGCCGCGGACCACAACCAGTACATCCAGAGCACGACAAGCGACCTGGCTTACGACAAGAACAACCCGCCGTCGATCATCGCTCGGTACAACGAACGCTTTCCGTCGAACAGCCCGGGCGCTGACGGCGACCCGAACCGCATCAAGGATTGGGCTAGCGCGATCGTCCCGTACATGGGCGGTAGCCAGGGTTCTACGTTTGAAGATGACGATGTGTCGGACGCCTTCCAATGCCCTGCTGACCCTGCGCTGGATGATGACGACAACCCCCGCACTTCCCCGCCCGATGACCCCGGCTACCGGATCGTCAACAACGTGAAGCCCGGCCTGGACCAGGCGTACGAGATCTCGTACGCCCCGAACACCGACATCAGCGCGCTGGTCATCGGTGGCGTCGGCAAGTGGTGGTCCGGGTCCCCGAACATCGAGCCGCCGAACCAGAAGGGCGACGCGGATCTTCCTGCCCAGGGCAACCTCGACGCGGTCAAGGGCGCGTCGGAGACCATGCTGTACGCGGACGCCGGCACCTTTGCCGAAGGTGGTAGCAACCCGATCGCTTTGAGCGACGTGCTTGTTTACACGGCGAGCGAGTACATCGGAAACGGCGGCGGCACGCTCAAGGACATCCGCGAATCGACAAACAACATCGCGCGGAAGCTGCCCATGTCGTTCAACGACGGCGACCGTCACCGTGACGCGATCAACGTCGCGTTTGCTGACGGCCATGCCGCGAGCGTGACCGAGGGCGGGTTTGGCGATGTCAAACTCACGCCCCACGAAAAGCCCGATGTCGATTGAGGCATCGATCCCGTTCTCACCTAGTTTTCAGTCTCGAACACTCCCGCTTTTAGCCACCCAGGAGGTCAGCAAGATGATTCGTTTCTCGACCGCTTCCCTGCTTGCCGCGGCGCTCGTCGTCCCGGCCGCACAGGCTCAGTTCGTGATGGACGGCACGGCCGACGAAGCCGGCTACGGCGCCGCACTGTCGGTCAACATGGCCGACTCCCACTTCGGCAATGCGGACACCGGTGACGAGGCTTTCCCCGGCGGCGGCAGCGAGATCAACCAGATTTTCGCTGCGGTCGACAACGGTCGACTTTACGTCGCCATTACCGGCAACCTGGAGTCCAACTTTAACAAGATGGAAGTGTTTATCGACAGCGTGAGCGGTGGTGTCAACACCATCGTCGGCGCCGAATTGCCCGCGGGTGTCGATGGTTTCTGCTGCGGCGGCCTGAACACCACCGACGGCGCCCTGCAACGCATGGACGGCTTGACGTTTGACGCCGGCTTCAATGCCGACCATTTCTTAACCTTCTCGAACGGTGCTGAGACCGTCGACCCTGATCCGCCCGGCGGAACGAACCCCGACAAGACGACCTTTTGGGGATTCAGCGCTCACTATGCCGACCTCACGCAGGGGACCAATGGGAATGTCGTGCGGGCCGGGTTCCAGACGAGTCCGCTGGGCCTGCCGGAAGTCCAGCGGGACGAGTTCAATACAGACTTGAGCGACGAGCCGGTCGAGATGGACCCGGACGGCCTGTTCGGCCTGCCCTACCCAGACGCGACGCACGTCGCCCTGCCGAGCCTGTCGCGCGGCGAGTTGATCGACCGCAGCTACGTGCTGGGCCCGGGCGGCGCGAGCGACGACAGCACGGGGTTCGCGGGTGGCATCGCGCCAGAGCTCGAGTTCGCTCTGGACGCGGACCCGGCTGAGACCGACAACGAGAGCAGCCACCGCAACTTCGAGAACACCATCGACCTGATGATGGCCTTGGACAATAGCAACACCGAGGGAGTCAACTTTAGCGATACCGGTGCACAGACGATCGGCAACCCCCAGGACGTACTGACCGGAATCGAGTTCTCGATTCCGCTTTCGGTGATCGGCGACCCGACGGGTGACATCAAGATCGCAGCCTTTATCAACAACGGTAACCACGATTTCTTGTCGAACCAGTTTGCTGGGGATGGCTTGGTCGGCTCTAGCAATCTCATGGGCCCCAGCACCGTTGACCTGAGCACCATCGCGGGCGACCAGTTCGTGACGCTCTCGCTCGGCGGCGTCATCACCGGCGACTACGACGAATCCGGCCAAGTCGAGCAGGGAGACCTCGACATTGTCCTTCAGAACTGGGGCACCGGCACCTTCACGGGTGACGAAAACGCCTTGGTCGGCGGCGGCCCGTTCGACGGCACGGTGGACCAGAACGAGCTCGACGGCGTGCTTCAGAACTGGGGCTCCACCAGCGCCCCGAACTTCGACGGCGCAGCCGTGCCCGAGCCGGCGACGTTGGCGCTCCTGGGCGTCGGTGGCCTGGCGATGCTGCGGCGTCGGTCGGCCTGATTTTGATCCTCCCTTCGCGGCGAGCCGCTTAACCGCGGCCCCGCCGCTTTGAAAATCGACCTCTCAACGCCTCGTGGGCGTGGTACTTTTTCCAGGCTCGGCACCTGCCGCGCCGCCCCGGACAGTTCTTACTTTTTTGGAGGAAATGACTGATGACGACTCAGCGTGTTCTTTGCGGCCTGGCCGCCCTGTCGCTCGGGGCCCCCGCCCTGGCGGTCACCGTTGACGGCACCCTGGATGCCGAGTACGGCCCGGCGCTCGCCGTTCAGGCCAACGAAACCAGCTTCGGCGACAACAAGAGCGAGCTCAACGCCGGCTACGGCTTCATCGACGGCACCAAGCTCAACCTGTTCATCTCCGGCCAGGTCGAGAGCAACTTCAACAAGCTCGAGATCTGGATCGACGCCGCCGTCGGCGGTCAGAGTGTGTTCTCTAGCGCCGGCAACGACGGCGCGGGCAACATGGACGGCCTGGTGTTCGACACCGCGTTTACACCCGAGACCCACATCATCGTCCGCAACGGCAACGACGGTGCCGACAAGTTCGACCTCGACTTCGCCAACCTCCTGACCGGTGACGTGACCAGTCAGTTCAGCATCTTCGGCGCCTCGCTGACCGGCAGCGGCACCGTCGCCCCGGGCCCGGCCACCGCCAACAACATTGAGGTCGGCTACGACAACAGCAACACCGCCGGCGTCGGCGAAGCTTGGCCCGGCGCGGCCGACCAGGTCGCCGCGGCCGCGGTCAACACCGGCCTCGAACTGGTCATCGACCTGGCCGACCTCGGCTACGCCGGCGGTAACATCAACGTCTCCGCCGTCGTCAACAGCGGCGACCACGGGTTCGCCTCCAACCAGGTGCTCGGCTCGCTGCCCGTCGACTCCGGCCACCTCGCCGGCCTCTCGCAGGTCGACTTCAGCGCCATCGACGGCGACCAGTTCTTCACGATCGTCCCCGAGCCCGCCACCGCGGCGCTGCTCGGCCTCGGCGGCCTGGCGATGCTGCGTCGCCGCGCCTGATCTTTGCGGAAGATCGATCCCGACCGGGGCGGCGAACAACCGCCCCGGCCGTTTCCAACCGAGACCTCTCGGTTGAGCAGGTCGAAGGCGAGGACCGCCGAGCCGTTTCCCGAGCCACCCTCGGGCCGGCCGACGCCCCTCGCTTTTTTTTCTGGCTCCCCTTCAGCGGTCGTGCACGATTGGCCCTCCGCCGCAAGGTCTTCCCCGGTTCCGAAGGTGCTTCCATGACCCGCCGCGCTTCAACTCGACCCACCGCTTCACCTGCTCACTTGCTGGCGGCGTTCGCCGGGGCGACGGTGGCCTTGCCGCTGTCGGCTCAAGACGTCTCGCCGGCTCCGATCCTGCAGTGGTTCGAGGCGAAGTACGACACGCAGATCGAACGCACCGCCGACCTGTTTATGGCCGGCTACGGCGGGACGTGGGTCCCCCCCACCGGGCGGGCCGACTCCGGCAACCAGTCCGTCGGCTACGACGTGTTCGACCGCTTCGACCTCGGCTCGCCGGGCAACGAGACGCTGTACGGCACCGAGGGCGGCCTCCGCCAGTTCGTCAGCACGATGCACCGCGCGGGTAGCGACGTCTACGTCGACCTCATCTGGAACCACAACGGCTTCCGCGATCACACCACGCCGGGCTTCATCGCCGAGGGCGGCTACCCCGGCTTCGTCCACGACATCAACGACGGCCCCAACGACGACTACCACGCCCGCACCGCCACCGGGGAGCTCGACTTCCGTCTCGCGGGTCTCATCGACATCGACCAGGCGCAGAACATCCAGGTCATCCGCCACCCGGTCGACCCCAACGACCCGCAGAACATCACGCCCGGCACGCTGCGGAACCTGCCCGACCCCGACAACGCCCGCTACTACCCGGACCGCGACCTAGGCGGCACGACCGTCTTTGACCCGGCACGCAACACGAACGTCACGGTCTACGACTTCAACGCCGAGAATCCGCTCGCCGGCGACGCCGTGCCTGAGAACGCGACCGGGCTGCTGATGCGGAACGTGCGGTGGATGATCCAGGACATCGGCGTGGACGGCTTCCGCGTTGACGCCGGCCGACACTTCCCGCGGTGGGTGCTGCCGTTCCTGGACGAGGCGATGTTCAACGCCTCGCGACGCACCAACCTCGATGGCAGTCGGCGACACGCCTACGCGTTCACCGAGGTCGGCTTCGACTCGGCGGCGTTTCAGCAGGACTTCATCCGCCTCGACGTCAACGCCGCCCCGGGCGGGCAGCTCGGCGGCAACCGCGACGCGCTCGACTTCAACTTCTTCGGCGCCGTCAACGGCAACCTGCAGGACGTCGCCATCGGCAACGACTGGAACAACGTCGTCAACGCCAGCATCGACCTCAACGACGACGGCTTCATGAACGGCTCACAGGGCGTCAAGTTCGTCGAGAGCCACGACGACTTCGGCCCCGGCATGATCAACGTCGCCTACGCGTACATGCTCATGCTGCCCGGCAACGCCAACGTCTACTACAACGCCCAACAGAACTTCGACCCGCTCCGCGCGTTCCCCAAGGACGGCAGCGGCGACTCGCTGGGGAACTACGGCGACACCCGCACGACGTTGGTCGATATCCGCAGCCGGTACGGCCGGGGCAACTTCCTCCCCCGGTTCCTCGAGAAGGAGAACTACGCCTACGAGCGCGAGAAGGCGGCGCTGGTCCTGCTGAGCAACCGCAACGACGCCGGCTTCGACCCGCGCACGATCCAGACCGCGTTCGACCCCGGGACGTGGCTGGTCGAGCTCACCGGCAATGCCGCCAACGAGGCCGACATCCCCGAGTTCCTCGAGGTGCAAGCCAACGGCAGTGTCAACGCCCGCTTCCTCCGTAGCGACGGCGAGGACAAGGGCTACCTGATCTACGGCGTCAAGACCCCCGAGTCCGCCAACGGGATCGAGCTGCTCGGCCCGGGCGTGGGTGGCGTCCTGGCCGGCGACACCCCGCCCAACATCACCGGCGACGAGACCGAGCAGGAGCTCGGCAACAAGCTCCGTGAGAACGGCGGGGCCCGGCTGACCGACCTGCACGTCATCGACGGTGACACGTTCACCGTCCGCCTCGCGACGCAGGCCGTCACGCTCGACGTCCCGGGCATCGCCGGCGGCGTGCGCGACGCCGACGCCGACGGCGATTTCGCGGCGCTGCGCATCAACGAGGGTCTCGACCTCAACGGCAACGGCGTCGTCGACGTCGTCACGCCCGGCGATGTGGCGTATGGCTTCGAGGGCTTCGTCACGACCAACAACCCCGGCTTCGGCAGCGCGACCGGCGACGGGCTCTACGAGCAGACGATCGATGCGTCGCAGCTGCCCGAGGGCATGAACTTCCTCACCGTCCGCGCGTTCCGCCACCGCAACCCCGGCACCGGCGGCGACGGCGGCCCCGCGGTCTTCACCGAGTTCAAGAAGGTGCTCTGGGTCGACCGCCTCCCGGCTGAGCTCGTGCTCGACAGCCAGGACGTGTTCAACCCCGTGGCCGGCGGCATCGCGTTCAACTTCGTCAACGAAGACCGCACCGCCGAGGAGGTCTACATCATCCGCAACCTCGGCGCCGCCGTCGACGACCAGACCATCCTCAACGGCATTGGCCCGGGGACGCGTGCGACCGACTTCGGCGACGGGCTGTTCGGCGACAGCTTCAACGGCGTCGACAACGGGAACCACACGTTTACGATCGTCTCCATCGAACGCACCGGCCGGACCAGCATCCAACGCCTCGTCGGCGTCGAAGTAACGGGGGGCCAAGGCGTCGGACAGGGCGACATCAACGGCGACGGCCTGATCGATGCCAACGATATTTTCGGGGCGGGAACGGACCTGGAGGATGTGATCTTCAGCAACAACACGGAGTTTGATCCCGGGGCCGACCCGAATGCCGACGGGCTGGTCGATGTCCGAGACCTGCTGGCCTTGGGCGCGGTGTATGAGGGCCCGGGCGCAGAAGCGGGTGCCGCCACGGCCTACGTGCAACTACTCGAAGACCGCGGCGACCTCGACGACTCCGAGACGTTTGATGCCGGCGACATCGACGAGCTCTATTCGCGGATCGAGACCACCAACGGCGTGTGGTTTTATGACCTCGACGTCGACGGCAACATCGATCTCGACGACGTGGCCGTGCTCGTGCAGGACTTCTTTCGCACCAACTTCGGCGACGCCAACCTCAACGGCCAAGTCGAGCAGGGCGACCTCGATGCTGTGCTCCAGAACTGGGGCGGCACGACCGGCACGAACCCCGCGCTCGGCTGGGCGACCGGTGACCTGAACGGCAACGGCCAGGTCGAGCAAGGCGACCTCGACGACGTGCTCCAGAACTGGGGCGCGACCGCGGCGCCGTCGTTCGCGCTGAACCCGGAGGTCGCGGCGTTCGTGCCCGAGCCCGGGTCGCTGGCGCTGCTGGCCATGGGCAGTGCCCTGCTCACCCGCCGGCGACGCTGACCGCCGACACGCAACCGAAAGGAGAAAACGCCGCGGCCGGGGCCGCGGTGTTTTTTTGGCAATCACAACTGTCGGACGTGACCGGCCCGCCTCGGCTCAGATGTGGATTGCCCGGCCGTCGACCGCGAGCGCCGCTTCCTTCACCGCTTCGGCCAGCGTCGGGTGGGCGTGGCAGGCGCGGGCGATGTCTTCGCTGCTGGCCCCGAACGCCATGGCGGTCGCGCACTCGGCGATCAAGTCGCCGGCCGACGCGCCGATGATGTGCACGCCCAGCACGCGGTCCGTCTCGGCGTCGGCGAGCACCTTGACCATGCCGGTCGTCTCGTCGATCGCCTTGGCCCGGCCGTTGGCCATGAACGGGAACTTGCCTTTGCGGTACTTGACGCCGGCGCCCTTGAGCTCTTCCTCGGTCTTGCCGACCGACGCGACCTCGGGCTCGGTGTATACGATGTTCGGGATCGTGTCGTAGTCGAGGTGCCCGTGCCCGGTACCGATGATCTCGGCGACGGCGACGCCCTCTTCCTCCGCCTTGTGCGCGAGCATCGGCCCCACAACAACGTCGCCGATGGCGTAGATGCCGACTTCGTCCGACCAACCGGTCGTGCGGAAGCCGTCACCGATCTTGACACAGCCCCGCTCATCGAGTTCCACGCCGGCCTTCTCGCAGCTCAGGCCCTCCGTGTGCGGCTTGCGCCCGACGCAGACGAGCACGCGGTCCGCTTCCACGGGGGCCTGCCCCTCGATCGCGACCTTAACACCTTTCTTTGTCTGTTCGACGCCCGTGACCTTGCAGCCGAGCTTGAACTCAAGGCCCTGCTTGGCGAACACCTTCTGCGCCTCCTTCGCCATCTCGGCGTCGAGGCCGGGCATGATGCGGTCGAGGTATTCGAGCACCGTGACCTTCGCGCCCAGGCGCCGCCAGACGCTGCCGAGTTCGAGGCCGATGACGCCGGCGCCGATGACGATCAGGTGGTCGGGGACCTTGTCGTAGTCGAGCGCTTCGGTCGAGGTATCGATGCGGTCCTGGGTCAGGTCCACGCCGGGCAGGGACGCGGGCTCGGAGCCTGTGGCGATGACGACGTGCTTCGCCTTGACGGTGTCCTTGCCGATGCGGACCGACCTGTCGTCGTTGAACGACGCGGCGCCGTGGTAGACGGCGATCTTGTTCTTCCTCATCAGCGAGGCGACGCCGCCGGTGAGCTGCTTGACCACGCCGTCCTTGCGTTTGAGCATGGCGGCCAGGTCGAGCTTGACACCGTCAACGCCGATGCCGTGGGACGCGAGGTCGTGTCGGGTCTGTTCAAAGAGGTGCGACGACTCGAGCAACGCCTTGGAGGGGATGCACCCGACTCGGAGGCACGTGCCGCCGAGTGCCTTCTCCTTGTCGACGATGCCGACGTTCAGGCCGAGCTGAGCGGCGCGGATCGCACAGACGTACCCGCCGGGGCCGGCACCGATGACCAGGACGTCGTGTTCGTGGTTGGGCATGTTCGGATCACTCCTTGACTCGACGTCGGCACGATAGCCGCCGCGGTTCACTGCCGCCACCGCCGCGAAGCACCAAGCGTTGTTTATGGGGCCGGCCGTTCCAGCCGGGTTTCGGGGGCCGCGTTGGCTCGCGTGTCAAGCCACTTCGCCATGGCCCGCACCGCGTCGTCCTGTTGCCTTCGATACGGCGCCGGCGAGCCCTCGATGCCGTTGTGCAGGATCGAGAAGACGACAACCCGCCCCGAGTGGTGGAAGAGGTAGCCCGACAGCGCACTGACGCCGCGGATCGTGCCGGTCTTGGCGTAGACCTTGCCCTCCAGGTCCTTCAAGCGGTTGCGGACCGATCCGCGGACACCGCTGATCGCCATGGAGTCGACGAAGGCCTTGCCGTGCTCGTGCTCGTTCCGCATGTGAAGCAGCAGCTCGGTGATGATCGTCGCGCTGAGCCGGTTCTCGCGCGACAGGCCCGACCCGTCGTCGGCGACCAGTACGGCGGTGTCGATCCCGATGCGTTGCAGGAACGCCTCGGCCGCGGCGGCCCCCGCCTCCCACGAACCGCGCGGGGCGTCAACCCCGTGTGCTTCAAGGTGGGCCCGGCCGTTCAGCTTCGCGAGGGCTTCGGCCATCATGTTCTGACTGTTGGTGTTGACGCGGCCGAGCACGTCGGTCAACGCGCTGACGTGCGTCGCCAGGACGGGCCGTTCGTCAACACCGTCGAGCTGCGTGACGACCCGGACCGGGCCATCGACCTCGATGCCGTGCTGGGGCAGCTCGGCCATGAGCACCTCGCCGAGGTACCGTCGCGGGTCGTCGACCGGCTTGCTGTACGGCCCGCCGCGACGGGCGACCGCACCGCCGACAATGAAGACGGTCTCGCCGGGCCGCTTCGCCAACTCCGGCGCGTGTGCGTCCTTGTCGGAGACCGTCAGCGCTTCACCGACGAACTTGAACCCGCCCGCGGGCGGGACGAGCTCGAGCTCCGCGGGTTGCCCGGGCTCGGTCGGCACGAACGTGACGTCGACGCAGTTGTCGTTGAAGCTCACCCCGGCGACCGGCGCGCCGTACCAGTGCAGCAGGTTGGCAGGGTGCCAGTTGGGGTGGACGAGCTGCTCGTCGAACACCGCGTCGACCACGATCACGCCGCCGGGGAAGGTTGTCGGCCCGCCGCGTTGGTGCAACGCCTGCGCGAGGGCGCGGAACGGCGTCATCGGCGTCTGCCCGGCGGCTTCGGCGATGGCCGGGTCACCGAACGCCGGATCGCCGCCGGCCACCACGATGAGCGTTCCGTCGCCGGCCCGGAAGTCGGTCCGCAAAACGTGATCCGGGCCGTACAGGTCTAGCGTCGCCGCGCTGGTCAACAGCTTCATGTTGCTGGCCGGGGTGAACGGCTCCGCGGCGTTGTCGGTAGCGAGCAGGACTTCGCCGGTGCCGCCGTCGAGCACACAGACCGCGACACGGGTCTCGCCGATCAACCCGGGCTGTAGCGCCGCCTCCACCGCGGCCGCGAGCTGCGCATCGGCGACCAACGGCTCGCGGGCCTGGACGCCGGATGCCTGCCAGAAGGCGGCCAATGCCACGCACCAGCCGACCCAACCCGATCTTGCCCAATGGTTCATGCACGCAGTGTAAACCGCGCCACGCCCCCGGCGAAACGCTCAGCGTCGTTCACGGCGTCGGCCACACGCCGCGAACGAGCACAACATCAACAACACAGCGGATGAAGGCTCGGGGATCACGACGAAGCTCGTGCTGTAGTCCACCACCACCGGCAGGTGGTCCCAGCGGTCCTGCGACGGGTTGAAGAGGACGTCGTTGAACTCCAAGCCTGTCGCGTCCCGCTCGGCGGCGGTCATCGTCTGGGTGTTCAGCACGAACGACTGTTCGAGCGCCGTGACGCTGTCGCTGTAGACGTGGTAATCCAGCCGACTGGTGAAACCGCCGTTGCGGAACGTCCACGCCGCGGTCTCCCGGCCGTTGTGTCGTGGCGCGGCCTGGGTCAGCGTCGTGTCGTCCCAGTCGAGCAGATCATCGGGGCCGTACCTCGCCTCGTCTTCGATGTTGCCCAGCAGCAGGTTGTTCACGGGGGTCTGGCCGGCGGCGGTGTTGTAGTCGCCCAGCACGACGAAGGGCAGCCCCTGGGGCAGGTCGTCCCGCCCGCCGTCGTCGATCCGCGCCTCGCGCAGGTATTGGACGATGCGGTCGACGTCTTCGATGCGGCGGCTTTCGTCGCTCGCGCTGCCCCCGGCCTTGAGGTGGATGTTGACGAAGTGGAAGTCCGTCGAGCCCTGGCCGCTGGGCACGTCGACCGTCACGACCGCGGGGCTGCGCGGCGAACCGAACAACCCGGCGTTGGTGTCCGTGAACGGGTGCCGGCTGGCGATAACCTGGTTCGAGGTCCGGACCACGTTCCAGGACGCCCCGCCGGGAAGCGGGTCCGCGCGGTCCATCGCTTCGCGCACCTGCAACGCCGAGCGGTCGTCGATCTCCTGAAACGCCCACACGTCCGCCCCGATCGCGCTGACCACTCGGGCGTTGGACGGGATGAACTCCCAGACGAAGCCGCCGCCGTCGTTGACGAACTGGAACCCACTGTCGTTGGCGATGAACCCGCCGAGGTTGTAGGTCGCCACACGGAGGTGGGACGAGCTGAGCTTGTCGAGGAACGTGCCGGTTTGGGCGTGCGAACGCCCCGTGGACATGACCACGACAGACAGCACCGCCGCGACGGCAGCCGACCAGCAAAACGCGTTGCGACGGGTTCGGGTCAAGGGTTTCTCCAAAGCTTCATAGTTTAGCACGCGCCGTCGGTTTCCCAAGCCGACCTTGGGGCGTCGGCGTCGAGCCGGTCCATGATCAGCCGCCGGGCGAGCAGCGGGTCCTCAATCAGGGCGACGCAGAACGATTCGAGTTCCGTCGGGTCCATCAACGACAGGTGCATGAGCGCCGCGGGCGGCCGGTGTGGCGACTCGACGGCCGCCAGCAGCCGGACATACAACGCCGGGCCACAGCGGAAGCCCCACGTCTCGAGTTCGAGCCGATCGGTCTGGTTGAGCACGGACTCGTACGTCTCGCCGTCGACGCCGCAAAGCCCGTGCAGGCACGCCAGCTCGGCGACGCCCTTGAACAGCTCGTGCACGAGCGCCGGCCAAAGCCCGGACTGCGCGTAGACGTAGAGGCCGCCGTCGCCCCGTTCGATGCGCGAGTACGACACGACCGCGCGACGCATCAGCCGCGCCCGCCGTGTCGAGCCGACGATCAGGCCCTCGGGATCACAAGCGAAGTCTTCGGTCCATTGGGCGTGCAACAACGCGTCCGGGACCGCCCAGCGTTCAACGACGACTTGCTCGGCGACGCGTGCCAGCTGCGCGGGCCGCTTGTCCGCACCACACATGTACTCGCGGATCAAGGTCCGCAACAGCAAGCCGATCGCGGCGAAGTTGCTGCGCGGCGCGCCGATGCGTTTCGCTTCGGAACGCACGAGACGGCGGCTCTCCCGGTCGATGGCGACGCCGTGCCGGGTAAGAAACGCGTTGCCGAAGTACGGGTGGTCCGGCCGACGGATGCGCCGCCAGAACGACCGGCTTCGACCGACCAGCAACTGGCTCAGCCCCGCCCACGGCTCGACACAAATGAAAAGGCTTTTCCGGCGGTAGTGCGTCGCGAGCCTGGGGTCCTGACGGGCGACTTCGTCGGCATACGAGCCGAAGCAATCGAACGCTTCCACGGCCGCGGCGCCCTGGATGAACAGGTTCAGCAGGTGTCGCTTGTGGACCTGCGCTCGGAGGGAACGGTCATGCACGTCGGCGCGGGAGGATTCGGAGGAAGGAGCACAGCCTTCGGCGGCGGCGTCGGCCGGTGCTCGGGAAACGGCGGCTTGAACGGGTCGGGATGTGGGGACGGCACAGGGGACGGGTGAGTCGGCTCCCGGGGGGTGGGGGCCGGCTTGGTCGGCGTCGGCGCGGGCGGGGCTTCGGGCATCGCGGTGCTACCGGATCCAAACCTTCAGCGCTCGGCCGACTCCATCTGCAGCACCTGGTCGTCGGCGTGGTAGCTGGAGCGGACCAGCGGGCCGGATTCGCAATGCCGGAAGCCGATCGCCTCGGCCATCTCCTTGTACGCAACAAACTGGGCCGGGGTGACCCAGTGCGAGATGGGCAGGTGGTTGCGCGTCGGCTGGAGGTACTGCCCGATGGTGAGGATGTCGCAGGTGTCGTGCGTGCCGGGCCAAGTGGCGTTGGGGTAGGCGAGCTCGGCGCGGCGTTGGTCGGCCAATCTGTCCGGGGCGTTGCCCGGGTCGTGGTGGCGCCAGTGCGGGTTGGTGTGGTCGACGCGGTCGCCGCCGCGGCGGAGCTTGTGGTCCGGGCCGGGCTTGGCGGTGCCGACGGCGGTGTGCAGCGAGCCCACGCGTTGGGTTTCGTCAGGCACCATGCGGTACGGGTCCGGGACCTCGAACGCGTCACGGTTCGTATTGGGCGCGTCGGTGTTGACGCCTTCCACGCGCACGCCGTCGACGACGTCGTGCATGAGTTGCTCGACTTCGTCTTCGCGCTCGCCGATGCCGACCATGACCCCGGTCTTGACGGTGAGGCCTTGCTCTTTGCCGCGGCGGAGCAGCTCGATGGAGCGCTCGTAGATGGCCTGCGGCCGGACGTGCTTGTAAAGCCGGGGCACGGACTCGAGGTTGTGGTTGAGGATCTCGGGGCGTTCGTCGAGCACGAGCTGCAACGCGTCCCAGTCGCCACAGAAGTCGGGGATGAGCACCTCGACGGACGTGCCCGGGGACTGCCGACGGATCTCGCGGATCGTCTCGGCCCAGACCTCGGCGCCGCCGTCGGGCAGCTCGTCGCGGTTGACGCTGGTGATGACCAGGTGCTTGAGGTTCATGATCGCCGCGGCCTCGCCGACGCGGCGCGGCTCGTCGAGGTCGTACTCCGGCGGCCGGCCGGTCTTGATGTGGCAGAAGCCGCAGGAGCGGGTGCAGACGTCGCCGAGGATCATCATGGTCGCCGTGCCGCGTTCCCAGCACTCGCCGAGGTTCGGGCACTTGGCGGATTCGCAGACGGTGTGCAGTTGGTACTCGTCGACGAGCTTGCGGGTGTCGCGGAACCCGGGGCCGGCGGGGAGCTTGGCGCGGAGCCAGCCGGGCTTCTTGCGGCGGATGAACTCGAGGCCGCCGGACTCCGCGGCGGCGGCGTTGTCGAGGACGAGGTTGCTGAGGCTGACCGACTTCACGCCTTCATCGTATCGGTCGGCGGGGGTGGTTTCTATTTGTCGGCCTTCGGACTGGGCGGGCTCTCGCCGACCGTCGGTCAACGCCGAGGCCACACCCGAACCGTGATTTGAGCCGATGAGGGAGGTTTTTATGTTCAGAATCGGTGAGCATTGTAAAGTCGAGGGCGGCCGTCGCATCGTCGCGAAGGCCCAGGCGTGGTTTGGGGAGTCTTGATGCTCACGTTCCTGACCATCGCGGGCGGGGTGGCGTTGATCCTGTTCGGCGTCCGGTTTGTCCGCAAAGGGCTCGACCGGCTGTTCGGCGACCGGCTGTCCACCGTGCTGCGGCGGCTGGCGGGGTCGCGCTGGCGGGCGGCGGGGGCGGGGCTGGTGGCGTCGCTGGCGGCCCCGTCGTCAACGGCCATGTCACTGCTGGCCGTGCAGTCCGTCCGCAACGGCGACCTGCCCGCCCGGCGGATGATCCCCGTGCTGCTCGGGGCGGACGTCGGCATCACCGTCATGGTCATCCTTATCGCGCTTCGGCTCGAAGCGTTCGCGCCGGTGCTGGTGCTCGCGGGGATGGTGCTGTTCCAGTTCACGCGTAGCCGGCCGCTCCGTGGGGTCGGGCAGGTGCTGCTCGCCGTGGCGTTCATCCTGATGGGCGTCGAAACCATCGCGACGGCGGCGCGCGGCTTCGAGCCCAACGGCGACCTCGGCGAACTCCTCGCCATCGCGGCTCGGTACCCGTGGCTGCTTGCCGCTGTCGCGGCAGCGCTGGCTGTCTGCCTGCAGTCTTCGACGGCGGCGATCGGGTTGGCCATCGGATTGGGGCAAGGCTTGGCGAACGGCGGCACAGGCGCGATCGATCCGCTGGTGCTGGCCGTACCGATTGTGGCCGGGGCAAACGTCGGCGTCGCGGTCACGCTGCTCACCGCGGGTTGGTCGGATCGCGCCGCGCGCCGATTGGGGTTGGCCAACGCGGTCTGCAAGGCAACGATCGCCGCCCTGTTCCTGATCGGCGGGGCGTGGCTGGTTGGGGTGATCCACGCGCTGCCGCTGACGCTCGAAGCGAAGGTCGCGGTATCGCACACCGGCTTCAACGTGCTCATGGCCGCGCTGTTCCTGCCCTGGACCGACACGCTCTACGCCTTCACCCGTTGGGTCATCCCCGACCGCCCCACCACCGTCGAGGCGCCCTCCACGCCGCGCTTCATCACGGGAAACCACGTCACAGGCGCGTCGGTTGCGTTGGGACAGTCGCGCCAAGAGATCGTCCGGCTGTCCGCGATGGTCCGGAAAATGCTCGACGACGCGTGGCACGCCCTGGCCGAGCGCGACGAACGCGCCGCCAAGGCGGTGCAGGCCCGAGACGACGACGTCGACACGCTGCACCACCACATCAAGCGGTACCTGACGACGATCAACCCCGACGACGACGCCGGATTCCGCACGCGGACCGTGATGCAGCAGCTCGCTTTTCTCAACCAGCTCGAAACGATCGGCGACATCGTCGACAAAAGCATCGCCGAATCGGCGGTGCGACGGAGCCGGTCACACGTTTGGTTCACGGACGAGGGCTGGGCGGAACTGGACGGGTTCTACAAGCACGTCGCCGAGAACCTGCTGATCGCGGAGACCGCGTTCAACACGCAGGACCGGTCGCTGGCGCAACGCCTGATCGACCACAAGCGCCGGATGAACGAACGCGAACGGCAGCTGCGCCTGCAACACTTTGAGCGGCTACGAGCCGGGGTCGAGTTGTCACACGAGAGCAGCGCGTTGCACCTGGACCTGCTGACGCACCTCAAGGCGATCAACAGCGGCGTCGCGCACATCGCCTACGCGATCCTGGACGACACCGAGTTCGCGTCAATCCCGACCGTCGCCGCGACCGATGACAAGGGCGAGGATTATCGCGCCGACGGACTCACGACGCCCGCGACCTGAACGCGGAGGTCCCCGGCCGCGCGAGCGACGGCGTCCTGCCACGTTTCATTCGCCCGGGGCTCGGCGTAGATCACCGAACGGCTGGCCGTGATGATCGCGCCGGTGCCTTGTCTGGGCCCGTCGGCGTGGAAGCATGGGCAGACGTCTTCCGCCCCGCCGCCCTGCGCCCCGAACCCGGGCACCAGGAACAGCGTGTCGGGCATGCGTTCTCGCAACTGCGCTGCTTCGGCCGGGTGAGTCGCGCCCACCACCGCGCCGACCGGGCCGTACATCTCGCCGCCGTTGCGCTGAGCGTTCAACGCCTGCACATGGTCCGCGACGTGTTCCACGACGCGTCGGCCGTCTGCGGTTTCAAGGCTCTGCCACGCCGCGCTGCCGGGATTGCTGGTTCGGACGAGCACGAACACCGCCTTGCCCGATCCGCTCGCTGCGTCAACGAAGGGCTCCAACGTGTCCGGGCCGAGGTACGGGCTCACGGTCACCGCGTCGGCGGCGTGGTCGCCCGTGAGAAAAGCGTCGGCGTAGTGCGCGGCGCTGATGCCGATGTCCCCCCGCTTGGCGTCCGCGACGACCAGTAGCCCGGCGGTTTTCGCCGCGTCGACCACCCGCTCGTACACGCGATAGCCGGTGCTGCCGTAGCGCTCGAAGCAGGCGAGTTGTGGCTTGACCGCAGGGACCGAGCCGGCGACCGCGTCAATCACGCCGAAGCAAAACACTTCGATCCCGTTGACCGGATCGCTGGCGTTGCGGAGATCGACCGGGAGCTTCTCCAGCACCGGGTCCAACCCCACGCACACCGGTGCGCCCTTGTCCGCGGCGGCGCTTAGCCAACGGGTTACGAACGAATGCGTTGCGCTCGACATCGTCCGAGTCTAACCGTGAACCCGCACGCTGTTGCGCGGGGAGCGTTCACTCGAGGTCCCGCCCCAGCCGGGGCCGCAGCAGCACCACAAACGCGACGCCGCCGACGAGCGCGGTCCACACGCCGACGGGCACGACGCCGATGGGGTGTCCGAGCTGTTCACTCCCCAACTTGACCGCCGCGCCGGCGACATCCGCGGCGACCAGCAAGGCCGCCCCGAGCAACCCCGCAACCAACAGCACCCCGCGGTGCCCCGCTCCCGTGAGCGCCCGGGCCAGGTGTGGCGCGATCAACCCGACGAAGGCGACCGGCCCCGCCAGGGTCACCGCCCCGCCGGCCAACACCGCGGCGATCACGAACGCCTCGGTCCGCAGCCGCGGCACGTTCACGCCCAGCGCGGCGGCCTCGTCATCCGTGAGCGTCGCCACGTCGAGCGCCCGGCCGCGCCACAGCAGCCAGGCCCAGCCCACGGCCGTCAACGACGCGACGACGAGCCAGCCCGATCGGCCAGACGACACGCTCAACGACCCCATCATCCACCGCGCGACGTCGTCCCGCACCCCGCCCGGCCCCGCGAGGTGACTCATCAGCAGCACCAGCGCGCCGTTGATCGTCGAAACGATCACGCCCACGAGCAACACGCCCAGCGGGTCGAGCACGCCGCGTCGCCGCCCCAGCGCGAAGACCACGGCCATACTCAGCGCCGCGCCGATCCACGCCCCAGCCTGATCGCCGAGCGTGAGGAACCACGATGCACCCGTCGTGTCGGCGGCCGGACCGGCGACGCGCTGAAATAGAGCGAACACGATCATCCCCGCCGCGGCCCCGGTGCTTAGACCGAGTAGATACGGCTCCGCCAACGGGTTCCGCAGCAGCGCCTGCAGCGACACACCGGACACGGCCAACGCAACCCCCGCCACCGCCGCGATGAGCAGGCGGTCGACACGCAGCGCGACGATCGACGAGGCGTGGTCCCCCGCCGGCCAACCCCAGGACGACGTCCCAACCAGCAGACGCAGCAAAGCCACGCCGACCAACGCCAGCGACGCAACAACGAGCGGCATCGTCAGCGGAGTCCGCGCTTTCAAGGCAGAGTCTCCCCGGCTTCACGCCCGGCAAAACCTTCCGTTGACCGGATGACAGGCCCCGCTTGGGCGTCTTTAGCCATAGCCCCCGACACGACCGCCGCGAGTGTCTCCAGCACGCCCGGCAGGTTCGTCGACGGCAGCAACACCTCGGGGTCCGTGATGGCGACGACTCGCCCCGACGCCACCGCAGGCAGCGGCATCGCGTCGAACCATGCGACCTTCTTCTCCGCCTCGGCGTCGCGCGCGCCCGGTAGCAGCAATACCACGACATCAGGAGCGGCCGCGATCAACGCCTCGCGGTCGAGCGTGACGGCCGACACCGCCGCGTCGCCCACCGCGTTCCGGCCCCCGGCCAGATGGATGAGTTCATCGTTGACCGAGCCCGGCCCCGACGCCACCACCGGGTCCACCGCGAAGACAAGCAACACGGAACGCGGGGCGTCCGTACCTGGCTGGTCTGTTGACCGACGCAAGACCTGACGCATCCGGAGGTTCAACGAGTTCGCGCGGTCGATGCGGTCAAAGGCAGAGCCCGCCGACGCGACCAGCCCGTACACGTCCGAGAGCGTGACTGGATAAGGCTCGACGTGCAACTCGAACTCCGAGGCTGCCTCCAGCGATCGCAATCGTTCCGGCACGCCGTGCGTCGTGTCAGGAAAAACGACGTGCGTCGGCGACAGTGTCAGCAGGCGTTCGTAATCGATGTCGAGGTAGTTCCCGACCACCGGCAACGGCTCGGCCGATCCGATACACGCCGCTGCGACGTCGTGCTCCGCGACGCCGACTAGGGCGTCGTCTAAGCCGAGGTCGATCAGCACGCGCGTCGTGGCCGGCACGAAACTCACGATCCGTAAGGAGTCCGCGTCGCTCGCCGTCCCATTGCCCGTGCTCCGGTCGCAGGACGCGAGGGACGCCGCCACCCCCAGAAGGAAGGCGATCACGCACCGTGTGGACCACCCGCCACCCCCGCGGCAACCCGGCGCTGGGCGGCTGTCAGGACGCATCGTTCGAAGTGGGGTTGGCTTCCGCCTTGCCGCCGAGCGAGACGCCAGACTCGCTGTTCGCCTCGCGGAGGCTGGCCAGGTCGGCGGGCAGGCCCTCCGCCTGCGGGTCGAAGGTGTCCCTCAACTCGCTGCCGTCGGCGCTCTGGCGGATGAGCAGGTAGACCTGTACCGAGGCGCAGAAATAGAAACTCACCGCGTAAGCCGCCGGCACCGCGAACAGCGCCATCCGCCAAAGGAAAACGAACCAAGCCGAGAGTGTCGTCGTCCCGCCGTACTCGAACGCCCCGGGCCCGCCCGCCCACGTGTCGCCGAACACCCACGCCGAGACCGCCTTGCCCGTCACCCACGCACCCAGGCTGACCACGGCCCACACGAGCAGGAACGTCACCGCGCCGTAAACCAGAGCCGCCAACGCGTAACCCACGACCTGCCACGGCCGCGCGGAGACGTAAGCGAAGCACCGGCTGACCGCGTCGTACGCGTCCGTCCCCTCCGCCGCGACGGCCGCGGTTAGCAGGTGCGCCGCCAGGGCCAGCGCGACAACCACGACCGCGACCGCGACGCCGACGAGCAGCAACGGCCCGAACGCCAACCCGCCCACGACGTCCAGGACCGGGACGTTGAACAACACGAAGCCCAACGCCGAGAGCAACAACACCATCCCCGCGACGACGACGGCCGGAATCAGCGGCGCCGCGAGCGCCCAGAAACCCTTGCGGACGATGAACCCAACTGCCTCGGTCGGCCCACCCGTGCGACCGCGTGAGAGCTGCAAGACCGCCAAGCGTGCGACGCCCAACCCCAGCAGCGTCGAGACGACGAACTTGATGCCGCCCATGAGCACCATGTACAGCGGCGCGTCCTGCCACATCTGTCTCGGGTTCTCGATCAGCAGGTCATTCAACGCCGGCAGCAGGCCACCGCTCTCGGGCCCGAAGTCCAACGCGATCACCGCGTCGATCAACGACCACAACGCGTCGAACTGCCGATCAAGCCAAAGCGCAAGCAACCCGGTGCCCCGCACTTCTTCTTCCGCGATCCCGTACCCCGCCGGGTCCATCAGCCACGCCAACCCCATCCCGACGCAGAACAGCGTCGCCACCATCAGCCACGCCAACGCAAGCTTCGTCGGCTGCATCGCCACGCGGAACAGCCCGAACACCCGCAACACCGGGAGCACCCGTTTCCAGTCCACGGCTTCGAGCTTGACGTGATGCGGCGATGGATCATTCATGGTGTTTGCCCGCAACCGGCCCGACACCTTCGCACCAGCCGGGTTGCCACGCAACCCGGTCCGACGAGCGCCCAATGGCTTTGGACGACGCCCGCCTACTTGTCGGGGGCCGCTTCGAGTTGCTGGATCGCTCGCCGGTTTGCGCGTTGATCAAGCCGGGTCATGCGGTCCAGGATCAGGATGCCCTCGAGGTGGTCGAACTCGTGCTGCCACACACGGGCGGCGAGGCTGCCGTCGTCGGTCATCTCAAACCGTTGGCCGTTGATACCGGTCGCTCGGACGGTGATCCCGGCCGGTCGGGTGATCTCGGCGGTGATGTCGGGTAGGGACAGGCAGCCCTCGTCCCGCGGCTCGGTCTGCCGGGTAGGGGTGAGCAGTTTGGGGTTGAAGAAGACGTGGTCCTCACCGGGCTGGGTCGTCCAGTTGGCCACGAACAGACGCCAGGGCAGCCCGACTTGCGGCGCGGCCAGCCCCACGCCGCGGGCTTCGTGCATGAGTTCGATCATGCGGGTCGCCACCGCGCGGGCCGTGTCGTCGATCGGGTCGACGGGTTGGGCGACCCGCCGGAGCACCGGGTGCGGGTAGGTCACGATCCGGAGGTTGGCCAGATCGACCGCGTCCGCGGAGTTGGGCGCAACGGAGGGCTCGGGTTTAGCGTCCGCCGGTGGCATCGCGCGATCCTACGCCCCCGCCGGACGCGAAACAAACGCTCGGCACTAAGGCGAGCCGTGATCAGACCGGACACCCGCCACCCGGGCTGACGGGAGGCGGGCCGGCCAGGCGATACCGGCTCGTGAGCGGGGTTAAATCCGGGTGGGATCAGGATTTGTCGCAGCAGGCCTTGACCCCGGCGGGTCGCCCTGCCATACTCCCGCGGGTCCGATAGCCACGGCGGTGGGGACCGGCGTGGGGCCCTGTCTTCTCTTGTAACTGCGGCTCACATCTCGGCTTGCTGCTTCGCCGCACCACTCGGGGCGCTCCTTATGGCCACCGTTACTAAAAAAGAACTCATCGACCAGATCGCCGACGCCACCGGGCAGAAGCGCGTCGTCGTCAAGAACATCGTCCAGGCCTTCCTCGACAACATCATCGTCGAGATGGGCCGGGGCAACCGCTTGGAGTTCCGTGACTTCGGCGTGTTCGAGGTCAAGCAACGCCGGGCCCGAAAAGCCCAGAACCCCAAGACGCTCGAAGAGGTCTGGGTGCCGCCCAAGCGGACGGTCAAGTTCAAGGTCGGGCGATTGATGAAACAGACGCTCAGCGACGCCGACGCCGCCGAGGCCGACGCCTCCGCCCTGACATTCGGCAACGACGACGCGGCGGGATGACGCCGTGGCCCCGGGCGCGGACACCGCGGATTTGACGGACAGTGCTCGCGACAAGGCGTGGCTCACACGCCTCGTGGTCGCGGCGCAACAACGCGCCGATCAGCACGCCGAGCGATCGCTCCTTGCGGCCGAGCCCGACGGCAAGAGAGTCGTGCGTGACGGGCGTCGGCTGCTCAACCTGGCCGGGAACGATTACCTGGCGCTCGGGGCGCACTCCGCGGTCCGCCGCGCCGCCGCGGACGCCGCCGCTCAACTCGGCCCCGGCAGCGGCGCGAGCCGACTCGTCACCGGCACTACGCCGCAAGTCGCAGCGTTGGAGCAACGCTTCGCCGCGTTCAAGCACGCCGAGGCCGCGCTGCTGTTTCCCACCGGTTACATGGCCAACCTCGGCGTGCTCACGTCGCTCGCGCAACCGGGCGACGTCGTCTTCCAAGACAAACTCAACCACGCGTCGCTCATTGACGCCGCGCGGTTCAGCGGCGCGACCGTTCGAACATTCCCGCATCGCGGGTACGACAGGCTCGAACGATTGATACGGCATAAGCGCGAGACGGGGGACAACGCTTCGAGTGATCGCGCGTTGTTCATCGTGACCGACGCCGTGTTCTCGATGGACGGCACCACCGCCGATCTGCCTCGTCTCGCAGAACTCGCCGATCGATACGACGCCGCGCTCATCGTCGACGAAGCGCACGCCACCGGCGTCCTCGGCGAGACCGGCGCGGGCCTGGCCGAAGCGCAGGGCGTCGCCGAACGCATCGACGTGACCATTTCCACCGCAAGCAAGGCGCTCGGCAACCTCGGCGGCGTCGCCACCGCCACGCGGGCCGTCATCGATCACCTGATCAACACGGCCCGCACGTTCATCTACACGACCGCCCCTCCGCCGAGCGTCGTCGCCGGGATCGACGCCGCGCTCGACGTGGTCCGCGACGAGCCTCACCGCCGACAGCGTCTCGCTGAGACCTCGCGCCTCGTCCGTTCCGGGTTGCGCAACAACGGCTGGGGCGTGGCCGACGACCCGACGCCGATCGTCCCCCTCATGGTGGGGGACAACACCGCGGCCCTTGCGCTGTCGCGACGACTCGAAGATGCTGGCGTCCTCGCCGTCGCGATCCGGCCCCCGACCGTGCCGCCCGGCTCGGCGCGCGTTCGCCTGTCCTTGCGGGCCGATCTGGATGACGCCGACGTCGCGCGACTTCTCGACGGTTGCGGCCGGGCCCTACAATGAAACTCAAGGCGACGCGCGTTCATTGGGTTCCAGCATGGACTCGATCATTTCACCCGCCTGGCTCAGCGAGGCGTTGGCAGAGGCCGACGCGGGCATCGACCTCATCGACGTGCGGACCCCGGCCGAGTTCCGTGCCGTGCATGTTCGCGGCGCTCGGCTCGTCCCGCTGGACCGACTCGACGCCGACGAAATCCAACGGACGCGCCCCGATCGCGTCTCCGGGCCGACGGTCGTGATCTGCAAGTCCGGCCAGCGCGCCGCGAAGGCCGTCGCCCGCTTGCGGGATGCCGGGATCGACGCGGCGATTGTTGAGGGCGGGACCGACGCGTGCGTTCAGGCCGGCGTCCCGGTGGAGCGTGGCCAACAATCGATGTCGCTCGAACGACAGGTCCGCATCGTGGCGGGTGCGTTGGTGTTCGTCGGCGTGTTGCTCGGCGTTTTCATGAACCCGTGGTGGCTGGTGTTGCCGGGGTTCGTCGGGGCCGGGCTGGTGTTTGCGGGCGTCACGGACACCTGCGGCATGGGTTTGCTGCTCGCACGCATGCCTTGGAACCGGTGATCGGGGGTTCTCGTCTCGAACTCTGAGCGTTCCTCACCGCACGGTCAGCGTCGGGCCCGTCTGCTCCAGCGACACCACGTTGACCTGCTGCAGGAACTTCTCCACGACGCGCTCGAGGTCGGACGCGAGTTGGTCGTCGTTGGTGAAGTTCGCGGTCGGGTCGCCGGCGTCGGCGTTGCGGCGCAGGTTCGTGTTGATGGGCACGCCGCCCAGGAACGGCACGCCCGCCTGCGTCGCCAGCATCTCCGCCCCGCCCCGGCCAAACAGGTCGTACTCCTTACCGTCGTCGCCGACGAAGTAGCTCATGTTCTCGACCAGGCCGAGCACCTCGACGCGTAGCTGGCGGAACATCTCGATCGCGCGGCGGGCGTCGTCCTGGGCGACCTTCTGCGGCGTGCACACCACGACCGCGCCGGTCAGGGGCAGCGTCTGCGCCAGTGTCAACGGCACGTCGCCCGTGCCCGGCGGCAGGTCCACGACGAGGAAGTCCAACTCGCCCCAATCCGTTTGCGTCGCGAGTTGGTTGAACGCGCCGTGCGCCATCGGGCCCCGCCAGATCAAGGGTTTGTCGTCTTCGACGAGCGCGCCGATCGTTATGGCTTTGACGCCGTGCAACTCGAAGGGGATCAGCGTCTGGCCGGTCGCGCGGACCTGGTACCGGTCGGTGCCGAGCATCGTGGGAAGCGACGGACCGTAGATGTCGCCGTCGAGGATGCCCGCCTTGAAGCCCTGCCGCGCGAGCCCGACCGCGAGGTTGACGGCGACCGTCGACTTGCCGACGCCGCCCTTGCCCGCGCCGACCGCGACGACGTGCTTCACGTTCGGCAGCGGGTCGTTTGAGCCCGAGGCATCGGAACCCGACGCGCCTCCGGTCGCGCTGCTTCCGCCGGCGAGTTGTACTGAGAACTGCACGTCGGCCGACACGTTCAGCGGGCTCAAAGCCTCCTCGATCTGCCCACGCAACGCCTCGCGCTGGCTCGCCAAAGCCCCCGGGAGCTTCAACTCGACCACCGCCTGCGCCGGTGCGTTCGGCGAGTCGTTCGGCCGAATGTCGACCCGTTGAACCAAGTTGAGCTCGACGATGTCCACGGGCTGCCCAGCGGCGACCACCGAACGCAACGCTTCCACGATGCGGGGCTTCAGTTCTTCAACGGGGCTCGGCTCGGGCATGCCGGGATGATACGGGCGTTGCCGAGCGCGGATCCGAGGTTTCCACCGGGTGGTCAGGCGTCACAACCGTCACAGCTGGAAACACGGTGCGGGCGCTGACACCGTGCAATACGGGCGCGGTTCCCGCGTTGACCCCTCGTGACATGGATCGCGGCGGGCACTGGGCCCGCCAACTGACGACCGCCCCACGGCCGAACCACGCTTTGGCCGCCCAACCCCGGAGCCGACCGCATGCCCCGCACCACCCCCGATGAATCCGGCCGTTTCTCGCCCGCCCCGCTCGAGTTGCCGCGCAAACTCGCCGCCGTCGTCGTCGCCGCAACCATGATCGTCGCCGGCGTCGCGCTGATCGCCTCCGACCCGGCACACGCCCAGGACACCACCGCGCTAGAAGCCGTCGAACAAGCCGCGCCCGCTACGCAGCCCGCGGATCAGGCAGACGCCTCGACGGTTGACGCAGACGAGGCCGCCGCCGATCGGCCCCGCCATCGTCGGTTCCACGCCCAACGCGGCCAACGTGGTCAGGCCGGACGCCACGATATGGAACGCGGTCAGCGCTTCGGGCCGCACCGCTTTGGCCGGACCGGTCCTCGGGACGGCCGACCCCACGGCGCGATGCCCAGCCGACTCGGCGACGGTGCCGGCCCCGAGGGACCGAAAGCCGGCGTCGGTCCGCGCGGGAAACGCGGCGCCCAGGCCCAGCAGGGACCCGGGCGGCAGCGCGGGCCGGGTCAGGCGATGCGCGCCTCGTTCCGGGACGTCAACCTGACCGACGAGCAGCAGGACCAGGTCCGCGACGTGTTGCAGGAAGCGACGCTCCCGATGCAGCAGTACATGGCCGAGAACGCGATGAGCTTCCGCGAAGCCAAGGAGCAGTTGGACGAAGCCCGCGATGCCGGAGACCGCGAGGCTATCCAGGCGGCGCGGGAGCGGATGAGAGACCTGCGTGAGGCCGGCCCGACACCCGACCGCGAAGTGTTGCACGATCAGATCCGTGCGCTGTTGACCGAGCAGCAGCAAGCGGTCTTCGACGCCAACGTTGCGGAACTGCGTGAACGCGGCGAGCAGATGCGGCAACGCCGTGAACAGATGAGGCAAGAACGAGGCGATGGCGAAGGTGAACGGAAGCGGCGCGGGCCGCGCGGTGAGGGTCAACAGCGCCCTGCCGACGCCGACAGCACGGACAGCCGTTCCGAATCCACCACCGACCCGACGGGCGAACAACTCGACCTCTGACCCCGCGACTCGCACCACGCCGCTCCCCTCCGTCCAACTCCACCACCGGCCCGCGTCACGAACGACGCGGTCCGGTTTCTTTACCTCTCTCGAACCCCACTGTGTCGCGAACGATGCGGGTGCGGCTTCGCTTTCGGCGGTGTGCCCCAACGGGTACTCTGTCTCGCTCGGCCGAAACGCGGACTATCGTCCCGCCGCGGCGTCGGCCGTCGCC
>JANQPR010000188.1 GCA_028285385.1 Phycisphaera sp. | reverse complement strand
CGGCGCGCGGGCGCGGAACACGCCGTTGTTCGGGTTGTACCAGACACCCGCCTGGTGTTCGTGGAAGAGCACGGGGTCCGGCGGGTGCTCGGCTAGGTCGCCGGCGGGCGCGACGTCCAGCCAGGGGTGTTGGCCCTGCGCGAGCGCGTTGCCAGGCATCTCGCCGCCGAACCACGCCGGCTCGACAGCGACCGGGAACGGGAGCGCCGGCTTCTCCTTGCCCGCCTCCATCGCCTCGCTGAGCTGCAGCGCCGCGTGGTAGTTCGCCTTCTCGTACAGCTGGCGCAGCGACTGACGCACATGTTCCTCGCGCGCCAGCGACTGCTCGCCTTCCCGCTGCTGCGTGAAGTACACCGCCGCGACCGCGACCAGCGCCCCCACCACCAGGGTGTTCATGATCCAACGCATGCCTGGCTCCGTCTCGCCCGACGCATCGTCACGCCGGGCCGGTCGGAACCAACCGATACGTACTGGGACGCGGCAAGCCCGATTCGACCAACCGCTGAAACCGGGGCCCCTCACGAGTCGTCAACCGCCGCACACCCGTCACAGACCGAACCACAGACGGCGGACCGCGCGGGTCACCAACGCCGTAGCTCGCGCTCAACGCCCTTGCGGACGCGTTCCCAGTCGAACGCCGGGCCCGGGTCGGTCTTGCCGTTGGTCTCGTGGAAGTGCCCGATCAACCCGGCGAATTCGGCGAACTCCTCGTCCGACAGCTCGTCGACGATCAGGTTGCCGTCGGCGTCACGCGGGTAGTCGTTCTCGATTTTCGGGAAGACGCGGATGAGCCCGGCGGTCAGCTTGATGAGTGCGTCGTACTGCTCGTCGGTCAGGTCGTACATCACCAACTCGCTGCCGTTGATCGTGCCGGTGACGGGGTCGGGCCGGGCGGTGTAGTACTTCCCGGGCCTGCGCTGCTGCTTCCGGGGGTCGTCGGGGTTGGGGATGGTGACGTAGGTGCCCTTCTCGTCGGAGGCGTACCACCGGTCGAAGGGGTTGTCGCCGTCGACCGGGTAGGCGCCGATGTTGGTGATCTCGATGCCGACAGAGCGGGAGTTAGCGGTGCCCGCGTGCCAGGCGCGCTCTTGCAAGTCGAGCGACTGGTAGATCGTGCCGTCGACGTCGAGCATGAAGTGCACGGAGAGGAACCGCCGGTCGTGCAGCACGTCGAAACACACGCCGGCCGTGCCGCAGACGTCGTAGTGGATGACGAACTGGTCGACGACGTCGCGCAGCTTGTCGAGCGGCCAGTTGCGGCGGACGGCCTCGATCTCTTCCTCGGTGAAGTCGGCCCGGCCGTTGTTGAACCGGTCGATCCGCCAGCCGTAACGCTGCGGCCCGCCGTAGCTGGGGACGGTGTCCTTGAACGCGTCCCAGGTCGCTTCCTCCCAGGGCGCGAACTGCTTGTCGACGCGGTAGGCGTTGAACCCGCCGACGTCGAGCCAGGTGACGACGGGCGTGCCGATGCGGAAGTACTCGCCGCCGGCGATGATCGCGTCGTCGGGTTTATCGATGTGCTTGCCGGGTTTTAGCGCACAGCCGACCTGGAGCGACACCAGCAGAGCGGGCAGCAAGGCAAGGAAAACGCGGCGCATCTTCGGTCTCCAAATCGAGTATCTCGGTTCGTCGGGGTTCAGTCGTTCGTGTAGTACCGGCGGAGGCGGCGCAGCGCCGCCATGCTGTCCGGCAACCCGCCGGGCCGGCTGCGTCGCAACCAGTGCTGTTCGAACTCGGGGATGATCGTGGCGAGATCGGCGTCGAGTTCGTGCTTCAACGCGGTCGGTAGCGCGGTCGAGTGCGGGACGCGGTGCTCCAGCCGGCCGCGCAGGTTGGCGACGCTGTGCAGCAGCATCCGGCCGCCGACGCGGAGCTCTTCAAGCAACAGTGCCGAGTCGGCGCACGACGGGTCGGCCAAGGCGACGCCGGCCATGGCGCACTCGATGCGTTGCTGGGCCGCGTCCAACGCCTCGCGGGCGATCGGCCCGGTCGGGCCCCAGGGCAGCTTGAGGTGCCCGTCGATCAGCTCCGCCTCGTCGCGGATGAGCGCCCAACCCAGCGCGTTGTCGCGGTTGCACTTCAGGTCGTCGCGGATGCGGCCGAGCTCGAACACGGCGTCGGCCAGCCGCCCCGCGCGGTCGCGGTAGACGAACGCGTCGAGCGCCGCCGGGACGTGGAGGTCGCGGTTGGAATGGAGGCACCACGACGCCGCGGCGCCCATCACGACGCCGGGGAAGTTCGTCGCCCAGGGTTGCCAGTGCCCGAAGTCGCCCCACCAGGTGTTGAGCACGCCGGCGGCGCCGTTGGCCAGCCCCGCCGACGCGGCGTGCAGCGCGTTGCCGACCGCGACGTCGGCCCGCCCGCCGATGCCGACGAAAGTCGCCGTGCTCGGGCAAGTCATGTACTCGAGGCCCGCGTCGGCAAACGCGTGCGTCTCCTGCTCGAACGGGTGGGTCAGCTCGTAGCCCCAGTTCAGGGCGACGGCCCCCGGGAGTTCGCGTTTCACGTCCGGCAGCAGCTCCGGGTAGTGCAGCACGATGTCGCCCCAGAACTGCATCCGCTTGCCGTGCCTCGCGCAGGCGTCGTGCACCTTGCGGACGAACTCGAGGTACACCCGACCCTTGCCGCGTTCGGCACACACGGCCTTGCTCTTGCCCTTGCCCAGATCAAACGTCTCGTCGCAACCGACGTTCACGGTGTCGGACGTGAAGCACGGCAACAGCTGACCCAACAGGTTTTCGACCAAGCCGAGGCTGCCCGCGTCCAGCGGGTTCAGCGTCTTGGCGTCCGGCGTGAAGAACGGCTCGGGCAGGTCGTCGCGCACGAAGCCGTCGGGGCACTCGGCGAGCTCCCGGTACGGCTCGTGCTTCAGCCAACGCTCCATGTGTCCGAAGCAGTTCTGGTTCGGGACGAGCTCGATGAACCGCTCGGCGCAATAAGCATCGATTTCTCGGATCTCGTCGGGCGTGAACGGCGAGGCGTCGTGCCACACCGTCTCGTGGCCCGAGTAGGCGAACGTGTGTTCCGTGTAGAGCTGGAGCTGGTTGATCTTTAGCGACGCGAGCGTGTCGATCAATCCGAGAATCGTCTCCATCGTTGGCACGCGGTCCCTGCTGATGTCGAGCATCAAACCCCGCGTCCCGAAGTCCGGCCAGTCGTCGATCAACACGGCGGGGGCGAGGCCGTCGCGGTCCACCTGCGTGTGGAGCTGTCTCAGCGTCTGGCGGCCGTAGAACAACCCCGCGTCGTCGTGCGAGACCAACTCGATCGAACTCGGTTTGAGCGTGAGCCGGTACCCCTGCGGCTGCGGGACGGCGGCGGGGTCGATGCGCTGCCTGGCGACGAGCGACGCCAGCGGGCACCGGCCGTTCAGCCGTTCCAGGTTCCGGGGGCGCGGGGCGAGGATCACGCGGTGAGTCTCTCGGCGATGTAGGCGGCGGCGGTCTTCACGTCGGCGACACGGGTGTCACCGGCCTCGCGCTCGATGACCAGCTGGCCCGCGTAGCGGTGCTGCGCGAGCACGCTCAGGAAGTCGTCCCAATCCACGTCGCCCGAACCGACGACGACTTCGGCGCCCCACGTGCCGGGCGTCCCGGTGGCGGTGGCGTCTTTGATGTGGACCTGCTTGACGCGGGGCATGAGCAACTCGAGCGCGGCGATCGGGTCGCCCTTGCCGTAGAGGATCATGTTCGCCGGGTCGAAGTTGACGCCGACGTTGTCCTTGCCAAGCGTGTCGAGGAACGCGGTGAGGTCCTCGGCGGTCTCCTGCCCGGTCTCCAGCAGCAGCGTGAGCCCGTGGTCGGCGCAGAGGTCGGCGATCCGCCCGAGGCGTTGCTGGACCTTGAGGAACACGTCGTCGGCGGGGTCGTGCGGGATGAAGCCGGCGTGGAAGGTGAGCACGTCGACGCGGTGCTGCTGCGCGAGTTGAGCGACGCGTTGGCACATCGCCCAGTTGTCGTCCCAGGTCGCGTCGGGCACGACGCCGCCGGTGGCCTTGATCGTCTCGAGCGTGGCGTAGTCCTCGCCGTAGGGACCGATCATGCCGGAGACCACGGCGACGCCCGCCTCGCCGAGCGCGTCGAACACGCCGGTCCAGGCGGCCTCGTCGTCAACCACCGGCGTGAACGAAAGCTGCGTCCGTCTCAGCCCGGTCGCGCTCAAGCGATCGAGCAACTCGGCGGTGTTGCTCGGCTGGAGCGACCAGGAGCACACGCCGAGGTGGTCGGGGGTCAGTCGGGCCATGCACAAACTCCCTTTCGGCGTTTCGCCCCGCGCTCACGGGCTCGCCGGGGCTTCGTCCTTCAGCGCCGCCACCACGTCACGCAGCGGCGTGTCGTTCAGGCGGTACCGCCGCGCGTCCGGGTGGTTGAAGTGCCACCACTCCTCTTTGTACACCCGGAAGCCGTGGTCGGCCATCACCGCGATCAGCCGGTCACGCCGCCGCAGCGCGTCCGCGGGGCCGTCGGCGTAGTCGACGCCGGCTCGGTCGGTGAACTCATCGAAGTCGCTGGGCATCCGCGCGGGCTCGCCGGTTTCGACGTGGTACAGCCCGACGTCGACGGCGGCGCCGCGGTTGTGGATCGAACCGCGGTGCGGTTTGGCCAGGAACTCGTCGCGCAGCGGGGCCGGCGTCGCTAAGTACATGGCCACCGTCGCGGAAAACGGCCGGTACCCGTCGAACACGATCAGCCCGTAGCCGTCGTGCTTGAGCTCGGCGTTCACCCGCGCGACGTCCTCGGCCACCGGGCGGTGCAACACCGCGGCCGCCACCTCGTAGATCGGCGCGCCCATGAAGTTGTTCGCCGTCGCGTAACGCACGTCGAGCTGCAGCGTCTCGTCGACCGTGAGCACGTCGACCAGGTCGTCCTCGAGCCATCCCCCTTCGGGCTCGTCCTCCCGCGGCATCGGGTAGCCCTCGGCGATCTGCAGCGCCTTGTCCATCGGGATCACGAGCTCGAACGCACGCTCGGTCACAGCGGGTTGCCCCCCGTGGTCATGCCGCCGTCAACGGACGCGCCCGCCCCGGCCGTCGCCGAGAGCGCCGGGTCGTCGTCAGCCGGCGGCGCTTCGACGCGTTGCGGCGCGCCGCCGCGCCGGTCCGCCAGCAGGTAGCCGAACACCAACGCGGTCAACCCACCGATCGGTGCGTACCACGGCCAGGCGATCGTTTGCGTCTGCACCGCCCCGCCGGCCTCGACGTAGAGCACCGCCTCGCCCGCCGTATCCACCGCCTGCACCTTCGGTTTGCCGTCTTGGTCGAGCAACACCTCGCCCGCCTCGTTGTGCATCAGGTAGCCGCGGTACCGTGGCTCGCCCTCGTCCGTGGCGTCCGCCAACGGCTCTCCGGTAATCGGGTGCCGCCACGGCTCGGGCACCGGCGACGGGTCAGGCACCGGCGTCCCGTTGCCGTCCGTCAGCACCGCGTCGGCCCGCACGGGCTCGCCCACGTCGCCCCGCTTAGTGAACTCGCCCTTCCACGCGATCAGCATCACCATCGCCGCGCCGATCAGCAGCCAGACCGTTTTGCCCCACCGCGACCGACGCCGGCCGGCGTCGGCCGTCCCCGCGGCGCTTACCACCCACCACAACACCAGCACACCGCACACCACGCCGCACGCCCACAACGCCCACGCGTCGTGGAACCGCGACGCGAACACCGCCATCACCCCCAGCGGCGCCGCCCACACCAGCCCCCGGCCATTCACACCCACCGGCAGCCAGGCCAAGAGAAACGCCGCAAACAACCCGCCCACGATGTAGCTCGCCAGCCCCAGCGCAAGGTCCAAGATCGGCACGCCCGTCGCGTCCTTGAACGCGTCCACCACAAACGCCGCCACGCACAACGCCACGCCCCAGAACACGATCAACCCCCGCGAGACCGTCACGACCCGCTTCGCCTCGGCCGGGTCCCGCGCGGCGAGCGCATCCTCCGTTGCTTCCTCGACCCCCAGCTCCGCCGCCCGCCACGGCAGGTACACGGCCGAGATCGTCGTCTGCGCCAGCGCCGCCAGGATCGACGTCAGCGACGACACCGCCGCCGCGAAGATCCCCGCGATCACCAGCCCCGTCACGCCGATCGGCATCTGCTGCAGGATGAAGATCGGGAACGCCTTGTCGTTCTCCTTGGCCAGCAGCAGCGCCGATTCGCCGACCAGCTTTTCCGGGAACGCGGTGTAGAACACGAACAAGCCGACGCCCACCAGCAGCATCACCAGCACGATCGCCTCGGACGCGTAGCTGCTGATCATCGCCCAGCGCGCGTCCCGCTGCGTCTTGCAGCAGAAGATGCGCTGCGCGAGGAGTTGGTCCGTGCCGTACGAGCCGATGTTGCCCACGACCACCGCGAACCCCGCCGCCGCCAGCGTGTAGGGCTCGGTCAGCGAGAACGCCTTGGAGAAGTCGAACAGCGTGAACTTCTCCGCCGCGCCGCCGACCTCGACGAACTCACCCCACCCGCCGGGCAGCGCCGACACGACCACATACAACGCCGACAGCCCGCCGACCACGAACACCAGGAACAGCAGCGCGTCGGTCCAGACCACCGTCGCGATCCCGCCCAGCATCGTCCACAACACCGCGATGATCCCGATGATCACGATCGACGACGCCAACGGCGACAGGCCCGTCCACGACTTGATCCAGTCGAGTTGATCCGCCATCACCAGCGTCAACACCAACGCGGTCAGGTACACCCGCGCCGACTGCGCCAGCAACCCGCCGAGCGTGAACAGCGCGGTCGTGACGCCCTTCGCGCCGTCGCCGAGCTTGTCGCCCATGTAGTCGTACGGGCTGTACACCCGCTTCTCGTAGTACGCCGGCACCAGCACGTACGCGATGAAGAACCGCGAGATCAGCCCGGCGATGATGCCCAGTTGCAGATAGGTCAGGTTCCCGCCGTCGGGGTTGAACGCAACCGCCGGCACGCCGACGAACGTCACCGCCGAGATCGTCGTCGCGATCAGCGACGCCGACACCGCGTACCACGGCAGCTTGTTGCCGCCGCGGAAGAAGTCCTCCATGTCTTCCTGCTTGCCCGCCAGCTTCACGCCCAGCACGGACACCAGCGCGAGGTACCCCACCAGCACCGCCCAGTCCAGCGGCGTGAAGTGGCCGGAGAGGGAAGACAGGTCCGTGGTGTCGGCCGCTTGCGCCGCGGCTTGGCTTAACGTCGGGAAGGGCGGCATCCACTCGTCCCCTGGGTGACTCAACCGGACCGCCACATGCTACCGCGCGGCTGAGGAGACGAGGGCCCCGCCAGCCTCCGGCCCCACACCGACGGTCGGGACTACCGCTGGATTTTCTCGTCGTTCGGCGTCCAGAGCGCCGCGAGTTGACTGAGGTTGTCCGACTCGTTCGGGTTGGTCGTCAGGTCTTCGGGCGAGAACGTCGAGACGTGTCCGTCGGCGAAGGAGATGTTCACGCGGCCACCCTTAACCTCCAGACCGTTTCTGACGGTGCCATGGTTCAACCAGTTCAACTCGGACGCGCCGCGCGGCGGGGTCCCGTAGGTCGAGGCGATCGCGGCGCGGTCCGAAGGGTCGGCGATCGAGCCGCCGATGGTGCGGCCGCCCGGGATCGCGCCGGTCAGCAGTTGTGCCGGGCCGTTGCGCGTGCCGATCAGGCCCGCCCAACCACCGATCGTGGAACCACTCACCCAGCGGCCATCGACAACGTTGACGGGGAAGGTCTCCGAGGTCAGCAGCAGGTTCGAAGTATTCGGCGCGTTCAAGTCCCAGAGTTCCACGAACTTTCGAGGCTCTCCGGTGCCGCTGCCGGGCGGCGCCTGCGACGGCGAAGGCAAGGTCCCGGTGTTCGGGTCGCGGTTGAGCCCGCCAAACCACGCGCTGCTGGCGTAGAGGTTCATCGCGTAACTGCGGCCGGCGGAGTCCTCGCTCGGGCAGGCCATCACGCCCCCGAGGATCGTGTCGACGCCGGGTTCGATGTCGCCGGGCAGGTAGCCGCCGATCACGTCAATTTCGTACCAGGCGATCTGCGCGAAGTTGTGCGCAGGGAACTGGTCTTTCTCGTCGGTGGCGTAGGAGTAGAGCGCGGTCGCGATCTGGCGTTGGTTGCTGGCGCATTGGCTGAGGCGGGCCGTCTCGCGCGCCGCGCCCAGGGCGGGGAGCAGGATGCCGATGAGCAGGGCGATGATCGAGATAACTACCAGGAGTTCGATGAGCGTGAAGCCGCGGGAGGGTCGCATGGTGTGGGCTCGGTCGGAGGGGGGAGCAGTCCGTTGTTGAGCCGGGAGGGTCGGCCCGGTTCTTCTGGCCCGGAAGGAAGCGTCGGCCGGGGCTTCCGCCGCGGCCGACGAAGAGTCGTGTCTCAGCGGCGGCGGCGCAGCGCCAGGCCGGCGAGGCCCAGCAGCGCGGCGGTCGCGGGCTCGGGGACGGCGCTGCCGGTGAAGTCCGGCGCGAGCGTCGAGCCCCAGCTCTGCAGCACGATGTCCAGGTCGCCCTGCTCGACCTGGCCGTTGCCGTTGTAGTCGCCGCGGCTGTACTGCAGGGTGTTCTGGCCCCAGTTCTGGAGCACGGCGTCGAGGTCGCCCTGTTCGATCTGGCCGTCGAAGTTCACGTCGCCCAGTTGCACGCCGAGAACGTCGAGCAGGTCGAGGACGTCCTGCCGCTCGTACACGCCGTCGGAGTCGGTGTCGTCGGCGGTGGCGAGGTCGCTGGCACCGGCGGTGGTGCCGACCTGGGTGGAGACGACGTCGACGTCGAGCGCGTCGAAGACGGTGTTGCCGTCGAGGTCGCCCGCCAGGGCGTCGCTGACCTGGAACAGGTAGACCTGGTTGTTCGAGAAGTCGGAGACGGCCAGCGTCTGGGTGCCGGGGTCGTAGTCGAAGTCGTAGGCCCCGCCGCCGGTGCTGGGGATGTCGTCGTCGGTGGTCTCGGGGGTGTCAAGGAAGTCGATGGTGACCGCCTTGGCCGATCCGTCCGGGGTGCGGAACTGGATCACGTCGAGGAAGTTCTGCCCGGTCGCCCCGGTCTCGCGGTTGTTGAAGATCAGCAGGTCTTCGGCTCCCGCGATCTCGGCGTACTCGACGTTCTGCACCGAGGTGAAGAAGCCGTTGGGGTTGGTGTCGAAGATGTTGACGGCGAACTCGGCGGTCTCGTCGGCGGTGCGGTCGATGTAGCGCACGGTGTTGGCGGCCCGGAGGTAGGCGTCGCCGTTGGCGGCGTACTCGATGTCGCGGTGCAGGGTGGACTCGCGGGTGTCGCTGCCGCCCTGGCTGCCGGGGTTGCCGTCGGCGTCGAAGTCAGGGATCACGGTGTGGCCGCTGGCGAAGGGGACGACGATCGAGCCGTCAACCGGGCTGTAGAGCTGCCGGCCGTTGGTGTTGGAGAAGACGATCGCGGACGGGCCGGCGTTGACGCCGTTGCCCTGGAAGCCCGGGTCGATGCCGGGGCCGGCGGCGAAGCGGTTGCCGTCGTCGACCGCGGGGTTGTCGAGTCGGACCGGCGCGCCGCCGCTGACGTCGAAGATCTTGAGGTCGTCGCCGGTGAACGAGCCCGAGCCGCCGAAGTCGAGGCTCGCGGCGAGGGTGCCGTCGGCCGAGAGGTCCATGCCGAAGTAGCCCTGGAACGCGCCGACGGTGTTCTGCCCGAAGACGGTGCCGAACTGCACGTCGGTCGGGTCGATCTCGCCGGCCTGTTGCTCGCCGTTGACGAAGGTGAAGCCCGAGGCGGTGTCGGCGTTGAGGATCTCGACGATGCCGACGGTGGTGCCCAGGCCGTTGGCCTCGATGCCGCCGATGAACAGCCGGCTGCCGTCCCAGGCGACGGAGGTGGTGCCGCCGATGAACTCGGCGTTGGTGCCCGAGCCGTCGGGTTCGGCCGTGGCCGACTGGAACGCGTCGAAGCGGGCGATCTCGGTCAGCGTCACCTGCGCCGACGCAACGCCGGCCAGAGACACCACAGGCAGAGCCAACAAGAGGGAGCGGGTCGTCATCTTTTCATCTCCAATGTGGAACGGCGAGAAGTTCGAACGGAAGTTGCGGAGTTAAACGCGAAGACGGGGTCGGGCGGGGAGTAACGCAGAAGCACCAACGCGGAAGAAACCACCCAAAACCAAACGGCCACCCCGTTCCCCGTGCGGCCCACCGGGCGTGGAATCCGAGTTTTCCCCACGATCCGACAGCCAGCCAACCGATTTCAACCCATGGAGTGTATCCGCCGGCCAAATATTTCGCAAGACTTTTGCGACACGTTGAAAGTTATACAAGTATCACTTTCGATACCCGCCGGCCCGCCATGAAAACCGCCCCCGGATCAGCGGGGGCGGCTCGTGGAAGAATCGGGATGTCGGTGTGCTCAACCGCGACCGTCAGGCCGAGCGACGCCGAAGCATCGCCAGCCCGCCGAGGCCCAGCAGCGCGAGGCTGGCCGGCTCGGGGATCGCGCGGAACACGTGGATCTGGCTGGTCGAGAAGTCGCTGACATACAGCAGGCCGTCGATCGGGTTGTAGCTGAAGTCGTAGATGCCCGAGTCGGCGTTGGCGGTCGTGAACGTGGTCACGCCGTCGGTCTCGAGGAAGTTCACGGCGACTTGGGCGTCCACCGCGTCGGCATCGTAGACCAGGACCTGGTCGGCGAAGGTGTTGGCCTGGTTGCGGAAGTTGCCGATGACCAGGTTCTCGCCCGACGGGCCGGGCACGTATTCGACGTTGATCGCCGAATTGAAGCCGTCCGCGAGGTTGACGATGGTCTCGATGCCGGCGGTCGAGCCGTCGAGGCGGGTGTAGTCGCCGTTGGTCGCGCCGACGCGCTTCCCGCGGGCGATGCCGTTGATGGCCCGGAGGTACAGGTCGCCGGTGGCGTTGTCGTAGTCCATGTCGCGCCAGCCGGTACCGACCGGCGGGTCGAAGATCACGGTCGTCGCGCCGGCCACCGGGGCGCCGGTGCCCGCGTCGAACAGGTTCTGGTTGCCGTTGCCGAAGGCGGTGACCAGGACGTTGCCGTTGATCGGGTCAGCCGCGGCACCGTCGATGCGGTCGCCACCGATGTTCAGCGAGCCGGCCGAGGAGTCGCCGGACCAGTTCAGCACGCCGGTGGAGACGTCGATGGATTGGACGATGTCGGGGTCGACACCGCCGTTGTTGGTCGCGGCGACGAGCGTGGTGCCGTCGGTGTTGAGGCTGACAAAGCCGTTGGTCGAGCCGGCCGCGGGGCCGCCGGGTCCGACAAGGCCGGCGTTGGTGGGCGAGCCCAGCGGGTCGGTGACGCGGGTAATGGTCGCGTTGGTGAACAGCGTGCCGACGAAAACATCGTCGCCGTACGCCGCCACCGAGCCGGGCTGGCCAATGTTCAGCGCCGCGGCGTCGAGCTGGGTAACCAGCTGGAAATCCACCGCCGACGCGGCACCGGCCGACGCCAACACGCCCGCCGAGGCGAACACAGACAGAGTGCGTTTCATCCTTCCATCTCCTGCGAAAAAGGGATCAAAAGTCGAGAGACAACGGGGCCACCACGGACTCCGATGATGCCCCAGAACCAGACGCGGGGCCAAGAAAACCTTCACTCCACGATCTGGAAGGTACCCTGAGAGCGAGTCTTGTACAACCCCAAACCGGGATCGGTGAATCATTTCATAAGAATGTAAGACTTGGCGGACGCCGCCCCGCAAGGCCTGTCTCCGTTGATCCACGCCGTCAACCCGCGTCCCACGGCCACGCCAACGGGGCCCCGCCAACTCGCAACGCCGCCCGCAGCGCTCCAACACGTGCCGCGTCGCCGTGGAAATCGCGCGGCGCCACCCCTTCCGTCACCGCCAACGCCGCCAACACCCCCGCCGCCTCGCCCACCGCCCACTCGACCGGGTGCAACCGGGTCGCCGCGTTGGTGATGTGCGTCACCCCCAACGCCTTGCCCGCCGCCACCACGTTCGCCGCGTCCGGCAGCAACAACGCGCCCAGCGGAATCTGGAACGGGCAACACGGCGCATAGAGCCCGCCGCGCATCGCCGCCGAGGGGTGTAGGTCCAGGCGGTAGTGTCCGATGCCGACCGAGTCCGCAAACACATGCGCACCCGGCGTCGGCGTGTTCAACACGGCGCTTGGCGCGTCGAGCGCCTTGTGACCCGCCGCTAACCGTTGCTCGGCCCCGACGTGCGCCTCCGTCAGCGTCTCGAGCGTCACCGGCCGACGCGGCTCCCGGATGTACGGCGCGCCGGCAAACCCTTGCTTTCCAAACAGGAAGTCACCCCACGGCTTGAGGCCCGGGTAGCCGCGCCGGTCCGCCGTGTCGTGTCGCGGGGCTTCGGTCTGCATCCAGCGCAGGAAGCACAGGGACTGAAGCTTCGCCCGCTCGAACGCCTCGCGATCGGTCGTCGAAGCCTCGAACACGTTCCCGTCCGTCGGCTCGCCGATCCCCCGCAGCACCGGCCGGCGGAAGTAGTCCATCTGCACCGTGTTCATCACCGACACATCCGTCGCGCCGCCGCCCGGCCGGAAAACCGCCGCGTCGATGATCCGGCGGTATCGCCACAGCTCGAGTTGCCCGGCGGGCGGCTCGTCGGGCGGCGGGACCAGCGGCAGCTCCATCACCTCGCCCGGACGGTGCCCGGGGACTCGCCACGAGAACAACGGCCACGACCACAGCGGCTCGTCGCCGGCGTCGTCTTTCACCGGCGGCATCCAGTCCCGCCACCGCGCGTAGTCACCCGAAGGCACCTGAACCGTGTGGTCCTCCCCGGCGTGGTGCTCCACCGCGAAACACCAAGTGATAGCCTGCTGGTCGTTCGGGTCGTCGCGGTCGGGGTGGCCGTGCAACTCGCCGAACCGATCACGGCGCTCGCTTCCGACGCGGTGCGGCAACCCGGCGAGCGGGTAGAGGTCACCCAGCTCCGTCGCGTCCAGCACGACGTCGGCGATGACCACGAACGACTCGTCCAGGCTCGTGAACGTCACGGCTATAACCCGGTCACCATCGCACTCCACCGCGGCCAGTTCGCCGGCTTGGTAGGTGATCCGCCCCGCCTCGACGTGCGGCATCAGCATCTGCTGCAGCGTCGTCAGTCCAACCCGCGGGTCGTGGCACAGGTGGCTCACCCAGCCGCCGCCGGGATTCAGGCGCTCGTCCGCGGCGGCGGCTTCCGTCAGCGACTGGTTCCGACGCACCCACGCGCGCACCCGTCGGCGGAAGTCCAGGTAGCGCGCCGGCGCGCCCTGCACGTCGTTACGCCCTTCGATCCACGGGTTCTCGTCCGGCGGCACCGCCTGGACCGTGAGCTGCCCGCCGACGACCCGGTCCGAATGCGCCAGCACGCAGCGCTGCCCGGCCTCGGCCACCGCGAGCGCCGCGGCCACGCCGCCGACCCCGCCGCCGACGATCAGGATGGGGGTGCGAACCTCACGCAAGGGGCGGAAAGCCTAACCCAAACTCGCCCGCGTTCACCGCCAACTCAGAGGCAGAAGCAAAAAGAAAGAAGCCCACGGACAATGCCCGTGGGCCTCACTCCCTTCGATCTTCGTTGGAACAGACGTTCAGTCCTTCGGCGGCGCCGACGAGCTCGCGCGGATCAACAGCTCGGCCCGGAGGATGTGGTCGTGCGGGCCCTCGTCGTCACGCAGCAGGTGTTCCACCACCGCGTTGACCGCGTGCTGACCGACCTCGATCAGCGGTTGGCTGAACGTCGTGAGCGCCGGCGACAGGTACGACGAACTCGGCGGGTTGTCGACGCCGACGACCGACAGGTCCTCCGGCACGCGCAGCCCCAGCGACGCCGCGACCTCGTAGATGTCCAGCGCCAGGTAGTACCCGCCGGCGAACACCGCGGTCGGGCGCGGCCGGTCGTTGAGCAACCGCGACAGCTGCATGCGCTCGCGCTCGTCCAGCCGCCAGCCGGACGCCTCGAGCTGCGCGCAGGAGCCGGCGATGAGCTTGAACCGTTCGCACGCGGCGACGAACCCGTCCCGCCGGTCGCGCGAGTTCGACAGCTCGTTGGCCCCGCCGACGTAGGCGATGCGCTCGTGCCCCAGCCGCGTCAGGTGCTGCACGGCCTGCGTCGCCAGGTCCGTGTTGTCCACGTCGAACGACGCGACGCCGTCCACCGTCGACCGCGCGCCGACCACGGCCAGCGTCTGCTCGCGGTTCATGCGCTCCTGCAACGACGCGAGGTCGTCGGTCGTCGGGTTGATCGCCAGCACGCCGTCCGCCCCGCCGGTGGGGTCCTGCTGCTGCCGGGCGATCATCAGCTCGACCTGCTTGTCCTGCGCCGCCTGCCGCATGCCCTCGAACAGCTGCGAGTGGTAGAAGTCGGCCATCGACGCGTCGGGCTGCATCACGACCGCGAGCTTGTACCGCGGCGCCGCGCGCCGGCTGCGCTCGATCACGAACGTGCCCCGGCCCTGCGTGCGCTCCAGCACGCCGCCCTGCACCAACTCCTGCAGCGCGCGGTGGGCCGTGACCAGCGACACGGACATCTGCCGGGACAGCTCTTTGGTCGAAGGCAGCCGTGCGCCGGGCTTGAACGTGCCGCGCTCGATCGCGTCGATCAACGCCTGCTTGACGATCTTGTACAGCGGTCGGCCGGGCTGGGCCTTGACCGGGTCGAGTTGCGGGGCGGTGGCTTTACTCATGCGGGGCCTCCCTAAAACAGTGGGTCCGTACGGTTCTCTCTTCTCCAAGCCGGCAAGCAGGCAGTCGATGCAAAACAACTGAACAACAAGGTCTGTCACGGCGAAGACGGCGGCGCGTCGGGCTTGAACACATACGCTTCGGCGGGGGATTCCGGCGTGACATCACTCAACCGGATCCCGAGGTGGTTCGCGACCGGGCGGTACCGCCCGTCGCTGGGGCGGTTCGTGAGCCAACCGTCGCCGTCCGGGTCGGGAAAAGTGGCGTCCGCGTCGAGCGCCTCGGTCCAGGCCAACAGCGCGGTGCTGCCGCCGCCGTCGAGGTTCAGGGCGTCATCCACGCCGGCTTCGATCATCAGGTCGGCCAGCTCAACGAGTGTGATGCCGACGCTGTGCCCGAGTTGTCGGCCGTCGATCACCGCGAGGTAGAGCGTGTCGCCGTCCGCGTCGACCCCGGCGGCGGTGCGCGGGTGGCGCTTCGTCGGCGCGGGACGCGCGGTCGCGCCGTGGCTGACGCCGTCGATGACGAGCAGCGTGCCGGGCGTCGCGTCCGTGTCGGAGCCGCCGATGCCCGCGACGCCATCCCAGACGTCTCCGGTCGATTGAAGTTGTTGCGTGGAGAGATCAAGCACCCGCGCCCGGTTGTCGCGGTTGAACACGATCGCCGGGTCGCCCTCGCCGGCGTGCTCGCGCGGCTCAGACACCACGACACCGTCGGTCACGCTCAGGCCCACGATGTCCGCCAACGTCTTCTTACCGTTCTCGTCCTCGAGCCAGCCGAAGAAGTTCGCGTTCACCGCCACCGTGCAGCCGGTCTCGTTCACGAAGTCGTGCGTCGGCGTTAGCACCACCTCGGCCCGCTCGTGCGACAGCCGTTCGTCGCCGTCGCTCACCACCACCTCGACCCGCGGGTCGGCCAGGTTGACCTTCACCACGTACCCCCGGACCGGGCCGGCGTCGGTCTGCAGGTGCACGGGCTCGACGACGATCGGCGCCGCCGGGGGGGCGTCGACCGCCCCGCCCGCTGCGCCGGCTTCGGCCG
>JANQPR010000173.1 GCA_028285385.1 Phycisphaera sp. | reverse complement strand
GGGCGCGGGCTTTGTTTTCGAGGCGGTCGAGCCAGTCTCCGGCGGTGAGTTGGTTGTCTGCCAGCGGGCTCGCGATCGCGTTGTCGTCCGATTGGTCCGGGCGGGTTTGGGTGGGCGTGTCGTCGTCGAGTGGCGAAGCGGCGGGAGCGCCGTCGACGTGCGGTTCGGCGGCGCACGCACTCAAGGCGCAGCCACAGCACACGAAGGCGAGGGCCCCGATCCAGCCGGGCGAGCTGGCCCTGACCGTCGGTTTCACTCCGGCCGATCCCCCCCGGCTGCGGAAGATGGGTTGTGCCCTGTCACCGCGGACCGCATCACCGCCACCGCCGACGTCGGCGAATCCGGTCCCCGGTACGCGGCGGGGCCGTCTGTCGTGGTCGCCTCGATGCCCGCGCCGCCGATCGGCAGCAGCAGCGGCAGCATGAAAACCAAAACCTTGAACCGGAACTGGCTGGGGCGGAACGACACCCCCGGAGTATAACCCCGGCCCCGGTGGGGGCCGAGAAAATAGGGCGGACATTCCGTTTGCACCGCCGCGATCGCGGGTTTGGGCGTCTAACTCGAACGGCCGGCACGACGCAGCTTGCCTACGCCGCCGGGTCAATCGGGAACCGCCGGAAGACGGCCCGGGTCGGGTCCAACTCCCGGACGACGGCCGCGACGCGGTCTGACAGCCCACCCAGGTGCCCGACGAAGTACCCCGCCAGCGACGGGTGCGACGCCAGCCGATCGACCTGTTGTCGCACCGCCAGGCCCGGCTCGCCGTGCGCGATCGGTACGGCCTGCACCAGCAGGATGCCCGCGCGGTCGGCCGCGTCGTAGAGCGTCTGATCCCCGAAGTGGTCCCGCACCAACAGCAGCGACTCACCCGTCGCCGGGAGCAGCGCCGCGGCGTCGGCCTTGTCTACCACCAACACGTCCCGTACCTCGCAGATCCGTCCGTTTACGAGCAGCACCGGCGCGAACTCTTCGCCGAGCGCGTGGTCCCGCCGAACGGACGACAGCCCAAACGTCACCTCGCGTTCGTCGGTCATGTCGCCGTCGTGCAGCAACGCGAGTTTCAGCGTGTACAACGCCTGCTCGCCCATGCCCGCCGGCCACCACCGCCGCGGGGCGCAGACCTCGAAGCGCACGCTGCCCCGGTCGGGCTTGAGGCGCATCTCGGTGTCGCCTTCGTCGAAGAAGCCCCGGTCGCCGTGCACCTCGACGTGGACGGTCACCGACGGGTTCGGGTCGTCGTCCAGCCCGGTGTCGTCGGCGAGGACCGCCCGGCGGACGGAGAAGTGCGTGTCGATCACGGCGACGTCTTCGTCGACGTAGCGGACCAGGGGACGGACGGAATCGAGGCGGACCGGGCACACCATGGGCAGGGCTCCCACGAGAGAAACGGCGGAATCGCAGGCCGTTGCTTTATCATGTGATCGGTTTTGGCCCGCGGTCAAGCGAAGTTTTTGGCGATTCTGTCCCGGATGTGAACCGACCTATGCCGCTTCTCCCATCTGTACGCCGCGAGATTCCCCAGGTTCGCATTCCCGGCCCTTCCGCGTTCCCGGCGTTGGCGGTGCTCCTGGTTCTGTCGGCCGTCTGGTTGGGTGTCCCGCGGGCCGTGGCACAGCCGAAGCTCACGACCTACGAGAGCCGCTACTACAAGATCCACACCAACCTGACCCGCGAAGAGGCCGTCGACTTCGGCGCCCACATGGACCTGATCTTCGCGGAGTACGACCGGATGCTGAAGTCGCTGCGCGGCAAGGCGTTCCGCAAGCAGGACATGTACCTCTGCCGCACGCAGGCGGATTACCTCGCGGTGCTCCGTGGGTTCGGTATCGAGGGCGAAGGCAGCGGCGGCATGTACTGGTACCGCGGCAACGCCACCGGGTTGGCCACGTTCGTCGAGGGGCGCGAGCGCGGCGAGGTGTTCGCAACGCTGCAGCACGAGGGGTTCCACCAGTTCGCGTTCATTAAGACGCGCGGCAACCTGCCGATCTGGGTGAACGAGGGCTTGGCGGAGTACTTCGGCGACGCCGCGGTCGTGGCCGGGAAGGTGAAACACGGCATCGTCGACGCCGACCGCTTGCGCCGGGTGCGCGACGCGCTGGACACGAAGACGGCGATCCCGTTCGACCAGATGCTCACGATCAACTCCCAGCGGTGGTTCGCGAACTTCGGGTCGCCGCAGGGCGCGCTGCAGTACGACCAGGCGTGGTCGATCGTGCACTTCCTGATCCACGCCGACAAGCGGTTCGAGCGTGCGTTCTCGCGCTACCTCGGTTTGCTCAGCGAGGGCAAGTACCCGGCACACGCGTTCGCTGACGCCTTCGGCTCGAACGACCCCGCGCCGTTCGAGCGGCGTTACTTGCGGTTCATCGAAGAGCTGGAACCCGACCCTTACGGCGCGGCGCTGACCCGGATGCGGTTCCTCGCCGCCGGGCTCGAGCACCTGCAGGGCAAGGGCGAGCCGACACCCGAGGACCTCGACGCGCTCAAGCAGAACCTTCAGCGGCGCGGGTTCACGGTAGTCAGCCGGTCCCACGGCGGCGAGCACGTCCGCGACAGTCGGCAGGACCACTGGTTCGGGTACGACGACGCCAAGGGGCAGACCCACGCGTTCGTGCTCGAGGCCCCGCGGGGCAAGGGCGACGACAACCCCGACACCCCGCCGGACATCGTGGCGGCGCACCTGTCACCGCCGGCGCGGCTGACGTGGGTCCGTTACCAGGACGGGTCGCTTCAGACGCAGATGAGCTTCGGGCGGAAGCGGTGAAACCTGCCGACAGTCGCGAGGGTCTGTCGTTCGTCGGCTGCGCTGCCGTGCGGCGCAACCAAGCAAACAACTCGACCAAAACCTCACGCCACTGCCGTTGCGCGTGACGCCGCTTCGGAACTGCTTGCTGCGAGTTCCCAGCGGGTGCCGTCGCGCTCGACCGGCCGGTACAGCGTGTCGCGCTCGACGGGGCGGTAGCCGGCTTCGCGGATCGTGCGACACATCTGCTCGATGCTGACTTCCTGGTGCGTGCCGGCGCCGCCGACCTTGGTGATGTCGTACCAGACGACCGTGCCGTCGAGGTCGTTGGCGCCCCAGTCCAGCATGACCTGGGCCATCGGCAGGGTCTGCATGATCCAGAACGCCTTGACGTGTTCGATGTTGTCGAGCATCAGTCGGGCGACGGCGAGTGTCCGCAGGTTCTCCAACCCGCTTGGCCCCGGGAGGTGTTGCAGTGCCGATCCGTCCGGGAAGAACGGCAGCGGAATCACGCACTGGAACCGCCCCGGGAAGCCGTTCTGCAACGCATGGTCTTGTTCCTCGCGCAGCTTGAGCAGGTGTTGCACGCGGTTCTGCCGCGACTCGATGTGGCCGTAAAGCATGGTCGCGTTCGTGAACAGCCCGACCTCGTGCGCGACGCGGTGCACGGTGAGCCATTCGTCGCTGCGGATCTTGCCCCGCCAGGCCTCGTCGTGCACGCGGTCGTCGAACACTTCGGCCCCACCCCCCGGGAGGGAGTCAAGCCCTGCATCGCGCAGCTCCACCAAAACGCTCCGCACGCCGCCGGCGAAGTCCTGCCGCAGCGCCCGCTTGCTCACCCGCGCCAGGTGCACGACCTCGACGGCCGTGAACGCCTTGAGGTGCAGCCGCGGTGCCTCGGCCTTGAGCGTCCGCAGCAGGTCGAGGTAGTAGTCGAACGGCAGCTTGGGGTGCAACCCGCCGACGATGTGCATCTCGGTCGCGCCGCGGGCCTGCGCGTCCCGGCCCTTCTGTGCGATCTCCTCAATGCCGAACTCATAGGCTCCGGCCTGCCCGGGCTTGCGTTGGAACTCGCAGAACTTGCAACTCAGCAGGCAGACGTTTGAGTAGTTCAGGTGCTGGTTGACGTTGTAATACGCGACGTCGCCGTGCTTGGCTCGCCGGACGCGGTTGGCCAACTCGCCCAAGCCCCAGAAGTCGGGCGTGTCGAACAGCGTGGCCCCGTCGTCGGCGTCGAGGCGTCGGCCGGCGTCGAGCTTCTCGGTAATGGGCAGCAGGGCGTCGTCCATGGGGCGGCAGTCTAGGACGCAAGCAGGTCGGGCCGTGCAAGACCGGAAGATGTCGCGGCGGGTCGTCAAATCTTCTATAAAACCCCGTTCCTGATTGGTCGCTGGTTTGGCGTGTCTCGGTGTGGTTGGCGGCGTCGCATGGCCCGAAAGCCCGTTGGCATCTCGTTCTGGTTCTCGGTGATGGCCGTGCTCCGGCTGATCCTCGCGCTGGCTGGTGCCGTGGCGTCTGTCGTCACGGCCCCTCCAACCGTGGCACAGGCCGCCGACGCCGCGGTCGTCATCCGCGCCGAGGGCGTGCCTGACCCGGAACGCACCGACGTCCCGGCCCGCGCGCTCCGGGCCACCGTCCGGGCGTTCCTTCAGCAGCACCCGGGCATCGAGGTCGAGCCGTTCACGATGCCCAGGGTCGGCGAGTCCGCGATGGACTCCGGCCCGCTCATGGCCATCGCCGCCGGCGTCCCGCCCCACGCGATCTACGTCAACTTCCGCCAGTCCAGCACCTACATCGGCCAGGGCTTCCTCGCGCCGATGGAAGCGCTGCTCGCACGCGTCATCGCCGACGACCCGAAACTCCTCGACCACGACGGCGTCTCCTTCCTAAACGAACCGACGGACGAGCAGATCGCGTCCGCCCTCGAGGTGATCCGGCAGCGCGTGCCCACCAACGCCTGGCCGGTGGTTTACCGCGAGGACGAGTCCGGCCGCGCCGCCGACCCCGACGCCAAGCACGTCTGGTCGATCCCCTACAACCCGGTCATCATCGCGCTGCTGTATCGGCGGGACCTGTTCAACCAGGCCGGGTTGAACCCGGATGCGCCGCCCGAGACGTGGGACGAGCTGCTCGCCGCCGCGCGGAAACTCACCGTTCCCGAGCGGCAGCAGTACGGCATCGCGGTGAGTTCACTGCTGTCCTACTCGACCTACGGCTTCCTGGTCAGCCATGGCGGCCGAGCGGTTAAGCAGGACGACGACGGCAACTGGCGCACGGCGTACGCCAGCCGCGAAGCCGCCGAGGCGTACAGCTACGTCTGGGAACTCCTTCGCGGGCCGTTCGAGCGCGGCGGGCAGACAATCCCCGGTGCCGGCTACATCGGCGGGGCCGAGATCAAGCTGATGTTTGACCAGGGGCGCATCGGCATGCGCTTCGAGTATCTGACCGAGGAACTACTGGGTGACCTGAACCCACAGCTCGTCGGCATCGCGCCTTTGCCCAAGAGCTGGGCCGGGACACGCGGCAGCGAAATCAACGCGATGATGCTCGGCGTGTTTGCCGGCGCAACGCCCGCCGAACAGCTCGCCGCGACCCGTTACATCTGGTTTATGACCTCCGATGAGGCCAAGGCGATCCGCACCCGCGTCATGGTCGATCAAGGCTTCGGCGAGTTCGTCTCGCCCACGCTGCTGCGGAAGTTCGGCTACGACCGCATCCTCGAGCGCGTGCCCGCAGGGTGGCAGGAGGCCTACGAGACCGCGCTCGCCCACGGCGTGCCCGAGCCTTACGGCCAGAACACGCAGAATATCTACCTCTACATGAACCGCCCGGTCAGCGCCGCGATGGAACTCGACCTGGAAAACGTGCCGCAAGCGCAGCGCGTCGAGATGATCCAGGGGCTACTGATCGAGTCGGCCGAGGAGGTCGACCAACGCGTGCTGGGCAACCTGCCGCCGGAGGAGATGGCCAAGCGACGGTTCTGGGCGTGGGTCGTGATGATCGGCGTCGCCGCGTCGTTCCTCTTCGGCTTCGGGCACGTCTGGCGGTTCTTCACCAAGCTCGACCGAGCCAACGCCTCGCCCAACACGTCTCGTCGCTTCTCGTGGGGTTACGTGCTGCTGCTGCCTGCGCTGCTGCTGATGCTGCTGTGGCAGTACGGGCCGCTGCTCGGTGGGGCCGCCATGGCGGTCATGGACTACCGCATCGTGCAGGAGTCGGCGCTCGTCGGCGTCGACAACTTCGCCAACGTGCTCTTCGACGAGCGCTTCTGGGACGGGCTGGGCCGGACGTTCTTCTTCGTCGGCCTCATGATCGTCTTGGGCTTCTGGCCACCGATCCTGCTGGCGATTCTGCTCGACGAGGTCCCGACCAACTTCCTCAAATACGTCTTCCGCACCGTGTACTACCTGCCGGCCGTGATCTCCGGCGTCATCATCATGTTCCTGTGGAAGCAGCTCTACGAACCATCGGCGTTCGGCGTGCTGAACCAACTCTTGCTGTCGTTGAATACCCTCCCGGCGGTCGCGGCGACGCTGATCAAGCTGTCTGTCGCGGCGCTGTGGGTCACGTTTGTGTTGACCTTGGCTTGGCTTCCGTTCAAGCTCGACGAACTGCACCCGGGGATGAAGCTGGCGCTGTGGGCCGTGGCTGGCGTCGCGGCGTGGGGCGGCGTGTCCGCGGTGTTTGAGCACGGCATGTCGGTGGTGGTCGGCGGGTACGCACTCGAACCGTTGCGGTACATCAGCGATCCCGGGACCGCGATGTTCTGGACGGTCATCCCGATCGTGTGGGCGACGATGGGGCCGGGCTGCCTGCTGTACCTCGCGGCGCTCAAGACCGTGCCGAGCGACTTGTACGAAGCGGCGGCGCTCGACGGGGCGGGCATCTGGGCGCGCGTCTTCTACATCACGATCCCGCGGCTGAAGTTCCTGATCGTCATCCAGTTCATCGCGGCGGTCGTTGCGGCGTTCAAGGGCGGCGTTGATTTCATTCTGGCGATGACCCAGGGCGGCCCACAGGACGCGACCACCGTGCTCGCGCTCGAGATCTTCAACCGCGCGTTCCTCGATTTGCGTTTCGGGATCGGTGCCGCGATGGCGTGGGTGCTCGGTGCGATCCTGATCGGGTTCACCGCTTACCAGCTCAAGATGCTCAGCCGCGCGGAGTTCCAGGGCGGGAAGGCGGCGCACTGACGTGGCGATCCTGCTGCCCACCGAGTCGAAGTCGTTGAAGGGCCGGCTGTTCCACGCCGGCGTGATCACGCTGCTGCTGCTAGGCGGCGTGACGATGGTCTACCCGTTCCTGGTGATGCTTTCCGGGTCGCTGCGCAGCGGCATCGACGAGGCCGAGCTGGACCTGGTGCCCGACTACCTCGTCGACGACGAAGCCCTGTACCGCAAGTTTCTGGAGTTCAAGTACAACGGGGATATCAACGCGCTGAACCGGGCGCACCAGGCTGCGCTCTTCAGCTTCCAAGAAGCTTCGCTACCGGAACACGAGACGCACGGGCCGAAGTGGCGGTACACCGCTTCGTTCGCCCCCGAGCGAGCGATCCCATTCTTCGATGCGGACGCGCCGCTACACCACTTCGTGCTCGGCGGCGTCCATGGCGAGCGCACCGTCCCCGCCAACCTCCGCCGGTTACGCGACATGCTCGTCGAGTATTTCGACGGCGACCTCAACGCCTACGTTGAGGCCGGCGGGGCGCCGACACCGTCGTGGCTCACGGTGGTGCTCCCGCCGCCGCGCTGGTTCGATCGACGGTACGACTTCCCGGTCGGGCCGTTGCTGGACGCCTACGCCGACCTCGCAGCACAACGCCCGGTCACCGAGCGCCAACCCGTTTCGTTGTCGGGCCATTTCTTAGAGACAATGGTTAAGCCGCGATACGGGGACGACCTGTCGGAGCTGAGTACGTTTCCCGAAGGTGGGCACAGTTTCGGCAACTCGGCCGAGTTTCAGATCCCGACACTCTTTCCTGCCCGAGGAAGTGAGCCATTGAAGACGTTGTGGACTGAATACGTCCGCAACGAGCTACACCCGAGTTTTCTGCTGCCGCTGCGGCCGAACGGGAACGTGTTGTCGACATCTAGTTTCTATCCGTCGGGTGGTTCTCGCCCGTCGAAACAGACGATCCAGCATGCCGACGAGGACTTCGGCTCGTTTCTTCGCACAACGTACGGATCAATCGACGAACTCAACCGGTCGTGGCTCGCGGATTTTACGAGTTTCGAGGACGTCCCGTCGCTCTGGAACCGCTGGTTGCGTGGCGTGGAAAAGCAGGACTACCTGCGGTTGCTGGAGACGATCCCGGTCGAGCGGCTGATGATTGTCGAGCCGGTGTCGATGCTTGAGTGGGCGGGTCCGCGCAACTTGGCCGAGCGGGAGTGGGCGTACGTGCAGTCCGAGTCCGCGGACCTCCGCCAACAGTTCGCCGCGCGGAACTACGTCAACGTCTGGGACGAGCTGGCCGGCGAGGGTCGGGCGCTGTGGAACACGGTGGTGTACTGCGCGTTGTCGATCGTGCTGGCGTTGCTGGTCAACCCGCTCGCGGCGTACGGGCTGTCGCGGTTCCGGTTGCGCGGCGGGTACAAGGCGCTGCTGGTCCTGATGGCGACGATGGCGTTCCCGCCGATGGTGACCCTGATCCCGCAGTTCATCGTGCTGCGCAACTTGGGGCTGATGAACACGTTTGTCGCGCTGCTGCTGCCGCTCATCGCAAACGGCTACCTGATCTTCCTTCTGAAAGGTTTCTTTGACTCGCTTCCGGGGGAGTTGTACGAGGCGGCGCGGATCGACGGGGCGAACGAGATGCGGATGTTCTTCCAGATCGCAATGGCGCTCTCGAAGCCGATCCTCGCGGTCGTGGCGCTGCAAACCTTCACCGCGGCGTACACGATGTTCCTCTACGCGCTGCTGGTCGCGCCGGACCGGGACATGTGGCTGATCTCGGTCTGGCTGTTCCAGTACCAGGAGCGGGCGAGCAGCAGCGGGGTTTACGCGTCGGTGGTCATCGCGAGCATCCCGACGCTGGTGCTGTTCCTGCTCGTGCAGCGGACAATCATGCGGGGTATCGTGGTGCCTACCGAAAAATAGAGCCGCGGACGGTACCCGCGGCTTTGTGACGCGCAACGTGGTGAGCACGGCCGACGCCGCCGGCCGCTTTATAGTGGGGCGATGCGGGTTGGTCTGGTCTTCGACGACGCGTTCCTCCGGCACGACACCGGGGTCGGGCACCCCGAGCGGCCGGCGCGGCTGCGGGCGATCCGGGACCGGCTCGAGGCGGACGGGGTCCGGGACCAACTGGCGCGACTCCCTTTCGGGCCGGCGTCTCGAGACGTGTTGGAACGGCTGCACACGTCGGCGTACATCGACCGGCTGATGTTCGCGTGTCAGCACGGGGAGCGGTACATCGACGTGCCGGACTCGATGATCTGCGTGGACAGCGAGGCGATCGCACGGCAAGCGGTCGGCGGGGTGCTCGCCGCGTGTGACGCGGTCATGGCGGGGGAGGTCGGACGTGTGTTCTGTGCGGTCCGGCCGCCGGGGCACCACGCCGAGGCCGACCGGTCGATGGGGTTCTGTCTGTACGCCAACGCGGCGCTGGCGGCGGACCACCTGGTTCGCGTGAACGGCTTGGAACGGGTCGCCGTTGTCGACTTCGACGTGCACCACGGCAATGGCACGCAGCACCTGCTGGAAACTCGACGGGACATTCTGTTCGTCTCCGTGCACGAAGACCCACGGACGCAGTACCCGGGTACCGGCTTCGCGCATGAGCGGGGCGTCGGCGGGGGCGAAGGCTTCACCGTCAACGCGCCGGTGGCGACGGGCACGGGCGACGACGGCTGGCGTGCCGCGTTTGAACGCGAGGTGTGGCCGGCGTTGGAGCGGTTTGCGCCCGAGGCGATGGTCGTGTCGGCGGGCTTCGACGCGGCGGCGGCGGACCCGATCGGCGGCTTGCGTTTGAGCACCGCGTCGTTCGCGTGGGTCAGCGAACGCCTGGTGCGTCTAGCGGATCGGTTCGCCGAAGGCCGGTTGGTTTCAGTGTTGGAGGGTGGCTACGACCTCGACGCGTTGGCGGCGGGGGTGTCGACGCACGTCGCGGCGTTGATGAGCGGCTGATGTTGCGGAGGGCATGCCACGCGATGCCGTCGCGGCCGTGCGACAACGAGCTTTGCGTTCACACCGAACTCCTTCCGGCGTGATCTCAAAACGCCACGTTGCGTTGACGCAGCCGGTTCAGCGCGTCGGGTAATCGGTCGGCGAGTTCGGTGGCGAGCAGGCCCGCGTTGCCGTGGGCGCGGGCCCAGTCGTCGGCGGCGAGGCCGTGGGCGTGGACGGCAAGGCAGGTAAAACCGAACGCGTCGTCGTGTTGGCGTATCCCCTGTGCAATCAGCCCGGCGATGAGCCCGGTCAAGACATCGCCTGACCCGGCGGTGGCGAGCGCGGGGTTCCCGGTGCGGTTGATGTACACGCGGCTCCCGTCGGCGTCGACCACGACGGTGTGGTGCCCCTTGAGCACAACGACGGCGCGGTGGGCGATCGCGAGTTGTCGTGCGGCCTCGGCACGGCGGGCGGGGTCGGTCGGGTCGGCGTCGATATCGAGCGCGGCGGCGAGCCGACGGAACTCGCCGGGGTGGGGGGTCATGATGAGCGGGCCCGTGGCGTCGTGGCGTTCGGCAGGTTTCCCGTGAGCCGCGAGGTGGTTGAGGCCGTCGGCGTCGAGCACGATGGGGTTGGGGCGTTGCAGCAG
>JANQPR010000153.1 GCA_028285385.1 Phycisphaera sp. | reverse complement strand
TCCGCCGCGACCGACTCACCGCGTTGCCCGCCGGGCCCCTCCGCCGTTCCGCGAAGTGATCCCGAAGAGTCCCGTCCGAACGCGGCGGCCCGACGCGATCGCTGCGTCGCAGGCTCTTTCTTTGACAAGTGAAGCAGGGGCGTGCGGCCCCACTCCCACCAATCCGCGATCGGCGGGCGTGACACAACTCATATACTCCGTCGATGTTCTCGGCTGTTCGCTGCCTCGCACTGCTTCTGGCATTCACCGCGGGCTGCATCGCGCCTGCCTCCGGCGAAGTTGCCGACGACGCCGCGGCCTGGCAACAACTCGACGAACTGCTGCAACGCCGATCCGGCGTCACGCGTTGGACGGGGACGTTCGTGCAGGAGCGAGTGACGCCGCTGCTCGACGAGCCGCTGGTCTCAACAGGCACGATCCGCGTGGCCGACGGTGTTGTCCGCTTCGATACCGCCGACCCGTACCCCAGCGTGATGGTCGTGCGCGACGGCGTGGTGACGTTCTTCTACCCCGACGACGCGACGGTCGAGCTGTTCACAGCCGACGCCCGCACCAGCCCGCTCGGCGTACTAGCCCGCGGTCAACTCGGCCTGCTTCAGGAGCACTTTCGCCTGTCGTTCCTTGAGTCTGACGAGCCGGGGACCGCCCGATTCGAGCTGACGCCCTTGCCCCCCGAAACCGGCGGCGGAGCGGCCAGCGCCGACACGGCTGAGCGCATCACGATCACGCTGGGCGACGAACGGGCCGACCTGCGAGCCGTCGCGTTTATCGACGGCGATGGACAATCCACCGACCTGCGTTTCGAGTGGTTCGAAGCCGCCCCGGAACTCACGGCCGACGAACTGGACCTGAAGCTCCCCGAGGGCGTCGTTGTTCACGATTTCACCCAGCCGCGTGACGAACCGGCGGCAGCGCCATGAGACCAATCGGTTTCCGGTGTTTGACGCCGTCCCTTCGGAGCGTTGTCTTTGCGTTGTTCGCGGCCGTGTGGTTGGCCGGGTGTTCGACGCCGCTGCCGCGCCACCCCGGGCTGTCGCCGCAGCAGGCGTGGGCGACATATCTCGAACGGCAGCACCGGATCGAGTCGTTGCGCGGCCGGGTAGAACTGACGCTGACCGACGCCGATGGCAAGCGGCGCACGCTCGACGGCGCGGTGGCGGTCCGGGCCGACGGTCACGCCCGACTGCAACTTGGCCGACTCGGGCGCGACGCCCTGGACCTGACCCGCCGGCCGGATGGCGTCTGGCTCTGGGTCAGCCCGCAGGTGTCGGAACAGCGATCGGCGTTGGAGAATCTCGACGACGCACGAGGGCGTGAGAGACACCCCATGGCCGCGTTCGCCGACGCCCTGGTCTGGTTGGTTCGGCCGCCGATCGACGAGATCGCCAACGCGACAGCGACGCCGCGGCAGCCGAAGGGCCGGTTGGTGTTCCGATCCGCAGAACGCGAAGCGACGCTCAAGCGCGAGACGTTGCTGCTGACGGAGGTTCGGGCCATCGACTCGGCGGAGGGCCCGGGGTGGTCCGTCTCGTTCGAGGACCACCGGCTGGACCCGGCAACCGGGTTGGTGTTCAGCCCGGAGATGCGGCTCGACCTCCGCGATAATGCCACGGATGATCGCTTCGCGGTCACGCTGCGAATGAGCCGACCCGAGTTGAACGCCGCGATTCCGGACACAGCGTTCGGACCCCGCCGGGGTGCCGAACCCGTGTCCCGGTGAAGCCGTGAGCAATCCGTCAAGATGAGGCCCGATGCGCGACACGGACGTCAACCCAAGGGAAGCAGGGACACCGCCTCTGCCGCTGCGGCGTCGCCGGGCGACGCTGGCGATCTGCGTTGTCGCGATGCTGCTTGGCCTGGTTTCGGCGATGACGCTTCGTCCAGGTACGGCCGTCCGTGACATGCTTCCCCAACGCAGCGCCGCTTCGGTCGCGCTGGACCGCGTGCTCACGCAGTTCCGCCTGATGGACGACCTCGTCGTCCTCGCGAGCGTCGAGCCCGGGGAAGGCAACCCTTCCGAGAAACTCGTTGCCTTCGCCGAGGACCTTCGCGCCGGGCTGCAGCACCACCCCGACGTCGAGTCTGTGCGGTTCCGGGAAGAGTCGTTGCCGAGGTCGCTGGCCCAGGACGTCTTGCTGCCGCAGCTGTGGTGGCGCCTTAACGACGCCCAACGCGCCGCGGTCACGCAACGCCTCCAACCCTCGGCAATGCAGCAGCGCTTCCGGCATCACGCGGCGATGCTCGTCGCGCCCGGTGCCCGGCCCGACGCCTGGCTCGACAACGTCCGGAACGACCCGCTAGGGCTCATCCCCCTGCTCGAAGAGCACGGCGACGCAGACGGCGTCACCCTCGACGCGTGGGTCGCACCGATGAACGAAGAGGACGAGTTGCCCGGCCTGATGCTCAGCGACGACGGGCGGTCCCTGCTGGTCGCCATCGCCGGCAACCGCCCCGCCAACGACCTGCCCTACACGCACCGGCTTGTCGCGCACGTCAAGCAGACCGCCGAGTCGCTCCGACCCGACGGTGTCGACCTGGGGCACACCGGCCCCTACGCCATCGCCGACTTCAGCGCCAACGCGACCAAGCACGACATGATCGTGAGCATGGTCGTGTCGATGGTGCTGCTGTCGCTGCTGTTCCTCGTGGTATACCGCGACTTCCGGACGCTGCCGGCGATCCTGGCCACGGTGAACGGCGGCGGGCTCGTGGCGTTCGGGCTGTACGCCGCGGGTGGCGGGCAACTCTCGCCGGTGACAGCGGTGTGCGGCGCGGTACTCGCGGGGCTGGGCATCGACTACGGCATCCACTTGATCACCAAAGCGAACGACCGCTCGCCGGGTTCTTTGACCACGGCGCTGCGGACGACCGGGCCGGTGTTGCTGGCGGCTTGCGTCACCTCGGCGTTGGGGTTTGGGGTCGTGGCGGCGGCGGGCGTGCGGGCGTTGACCGAGTTCGCGGTGCTCGGCGTGCTGGGGTTGTTCGCCACGCTCGGGATGACGCTGCTGTTCTTGCCGGCGGTGCTCTTGCGGCGAGTGCCTGACGACGAAGGCGGAGCGGCACGGGCGGCGACGTCGCCGACTCGCTTGGCCCGAAGCGTCGTCGAACGGATCACCGCCCGGCCGCACCGGTGGCTGTTCGCGTGGGCGGTAATGCTGGGGATGGCGTTCGGCGCGGTGACGGTCGGGCACGACGGACCGTGGCTGCGGTTCGCCGGGGACCTAGAGGCGATGCACGCGGTGCCGAACCCGCCGCTCGAGGCGCAGGCCGTGATGACCGACGCGTTCGGCCGGCGGGCGAGCGTGATGCTCGTGCACGTCACGGGCCCGGATGCGGACACGCTGCTCGAACGCAGCCGCGCGGTTGAGGCGGGCCTGCGAGAGTTGTCACAAGATGAACCACGGATCGCGACCGTCAACGGGCTCGGCGCGCTACTCGCAAGCGCAAGCGCCGAAGCGTTTCCGCCGGAGGCCGATGTGACGCTCGCCGCCTTCGACGCCGCGGTTGAATCCAGCCCCTTGAATCCGGAGGCGTTCGCGGGCTTTCGAGATGTATTGTCTCGGGTGCTCCGCCCGAGCGATACGCCGTCGTGGGACGCGTTACGGGAACACGCCGCCGCGGTCGGGCCGTTGCTGCCGCGTGTGTTCTTTGACGGAGCCGAAGCGACCGAGGCGTTGGTGGTGGCCGAGTTGGCGTCGCCGTGGGAGCTGATGGACGACCGGGCGTCGCTGTTGTCTGGCTTTGCTGCGGCGGTCGCCGCCGTCGAGGGGGCCACGCTCACGGGGTTGGCCGTGATCGGCGCCGAGATGCAGGGCGAGCTGTCGGCGGTGGTGAACCGTTTGGTGTTGTTGGCGGGGATCGCGGTCGTGGTGTGGCTGGCCGTGTTCTTCCGCAACCCGTGGGAGGTCATCGCGGCGCTCTGCCCGGCGGCGGCGGGGTTGCTGGTTCTCGTCGCGGCGATCAGCGTGGGCGGGATCGAGTTGCACGCGGTGAACCTGATCGCCCTGCCGTTGACGCTCGGGCTCGGGGTGGACGACGGCATCTTCCTCGTCGCCGCGGCGCGGCGCGTCCGGCGGGCAAAACAAACCGTCGCCGACCTGCGCCGCGAGCTTGGGGTGACGTCGCACGCGATCATGATGACGAGCATCACCACGCTGCTCGCCTTCGGGTCGCTGTCGTTCACGAACACCCCGGCTGTCCAGTCGCTCGGCGTGCTCTCAGCGGTCGGCGTGGCGACGTGCCTCGGGGCCTCACTCTTCGGCCTGGTGCCGGCCCTGGTGATGGTGCACTCACGGCGGGCGTGGCGTCCGAAACGGCGACGCTGAAGCCGACGCGGGTTGGAGGCTCGTTAGCATTCTGGAGTGGACCTGATCTCCCCAACCTGGCTGCGTGTCGTCGCGCCGGCGGCGGCGTTGGTCGGGGGGACGCTGCTGTACGGGTCGGCGTGGCCGCGGGCGCAGCTGTTCGGGCCGGTGCTCTACCGCGCCCCGGACGACGCAGCACCAAACCGGTTCGCCTTGCTATTCCTTGGGCTGCCCGAGGATGAACGGATGCGTCGGATCATCGACGCCCTCCAGCAGCGCTCGTGTCACGCGGCGTTCGCGGTTGACTCGGACGAGGCGACACACAACCCCGACGCGCTGGAACAACTCGACGACGACGGACACCTGCTGATCAACCACGGCCCGCGGTTCCGACTGTCACACCTGTTTCAGGGTTACGGCTTCTGGCGGCACGCGATCGATACGAACGACGACGCGGTGTTCGACGCGATCGGCAGCCGACCGCGGCTGTTCTGCCCGCCGTTCGGATGGAAGAGCCCGGTGATGCTGCGCGAGGCGCTATGGGGCGGGCACGCCGCGGTCGTGTGGTCGCGGCAGACGCACCGGTGGTGGCCCGACCCGGTGAATCGGCGGTGGACGCAGACGCTTCCGGCGGGCGCGGTGCTGGCGGTCGACCCGAAACACGCGCGGGCTGTCGAGCGATTGCCCGAGGCGCTCGACGCCTTGCTGACACGCGGCTTGCGGCCGCAGCGGTTGGACCGGATGTTGGGCCTGCCCGGTTACCGCGGGGCGCCGTGACGGCATTGCGTTGCTTGGCAATACCGCTGAGCAAGCAGTCACGTCGCGACGCCAATCACCCTTTGAGCCCCGTGCTCGCCCCGTTGTCGACGAAGTAGCGCTGCGCGGCGAAGAACAGCAGCACGCACGGCAGCATCGTGATGCAGCTCGCGGCCATGAGCAGCTCGCGGTTCTCGACACCGTACTGCCCGTTGAAGGAGTTCAGCTCGAGCGCGAGCGTGCGGTTCTCGGGGCTGTTGAGATAGATCAACGGCGTCATGAAGTCGTTCCACGTGAACATGAACGTGTAGATCGCCACGATCGCGATAACCGGCCCGGACAGCGGCAGCATGATCCGCCACCACGTCGCGAGGTGCCCGGCGCCGTCGATCCGTGCGGCCTCGAGCAGCTCCTCGGGGACCTGCGAGAAGAACTGTCGGAACATGAAGATGAAGAACGGCGTGCCGAAGAACGCGGGGACGATCAGCGGCAGCAGTGTGTCCACCCACCCGAGCCCCCGGAAGAGCAGGAACACCGGGATCATGGTGACCTGCGCCGGCAGCATCATCGTCGCGAGCATGATCATGAACGTCGTGTCGCGGCCCTGGAACCGGTAGCGCGCGAAGCCGTAGCCGACGAGCGACGAGCTGAGCACCTGCCCGAGCACGCAGAGCACGGTGATCACGACGGTGTTCGACAACGCCGGGAAGTACACGGCCCAGCCCTCGGCCTCCATGCCCAGGCGGCGCAGCGCCTCGGGGTAGTTGCCCCACTGCGCGGTCTCGGGCAGCAGCTGCGAGATCTTGGAGACCTCCTGGTCGGTCTTGAGCGAGTTGGAGACGAGCCAAAAGAAGGGCACGAGCAGCATCACCGCCCCGCCGACGAGCGTGGCGTAAACCGCGACCCGGCCGACGAGACGTTGCCGCTTGATCGAGGACGGCGCAACGGGCTGCGGCGCTCGCGGCCCGGAACCGCTCCGCGCCGAGCGTGGCTTCGGCACCTCGTTGCTCCCGGCGACGATCACCGCGGCGGCGCCGGTCTCGTCCGCCCCGGCGGGCAGGATGTCCGTCGCGGTCTGCGTCACGCCTTGAGCCCCTCGTAGTGCACCATGTTCTTGCTGCCGCGGAAGACGATCAGCGTCAAGCCCAACAGGATGAGGAACAGCACCCACGCCATCGCCGACGCGTAGCCCATGTTGTGGAAACGGAACGCGTGGTCGTACAGGTTGAGCACGTAAAACAAGAGGTCCTCGTTCTGGGCGCCGTTGCTCCCGCGGATGACGTACGCCTGCGTGAACACCTGGAACGACCCGATGATGCCCATGACGACGTTGAAGAAGATGAGCGGCGAGAGCATCGGCACCGTGACCGCGAGGAACTGCCGCCAGTGCGACGCGCCGTCGATCCGGGCCGCCTCGTACAGCGACGACGGGATGCCCTTGAGCCCGGCGAGGTAGATCACCATCCCGCCGCCCACGCCCCAGAGCGTCATGAGCACCAGGGCCGGCACGGCGAACCAGCGCGAGTTGGTGCCGAACCAGTCGGGCGGCTCAAGGCCGAACAGCTCGAGCGGGTAACGCAGCAGCGCGTTGAGCATGCCGGTGTCGTTGTTGAAGATTGTGATCCAGAGCGTGACGAGAGCGACACCGGTGACGACGGAGGGCACGAAGTACGCCGTGCGGAACAGGCCGATCCCCTTGACCGATTGGTTCATCAGCAGCGCGACCGCGAGCGCCGCGACCTGAACGATCGGCACGGCAAGGATCGTGTAGTACACCGTCACCCACAGCGACTGCCCGAACTGCTTGTCGTATTTGAACAGGTGCACGAAGTTGTCGAGCCCGACGAACTCGGCCTGCCCGAGCGGGACCATCGCCGACCACTTCGTCAGCGCCAACAACAGCGAGATCACCATCGGCCCGGCGACCAGCAGCACGAACCCGATCACCCACGGGCTCACGAACAGCCAGCCGGCACGCTGTTGGGCACGGGCGAGCGGGCTCAGCGGCTCCCGCCGGGCGAACCAGTACAGCACGGCCAGGAGCGCCGCGATCACGACCGCGGCCGCGACGCCGACCTTGCCCCACGGCATCAACGGATATGACTGACTTTTCAGTGGCGACGCGCGTTCGTCGGCCCAGTCCTGCTCAGCGGTCGCCATCGCGTCCCGCGGCGTCTTGCTGTCCAACTGCAGCGTCTTCTGCACCTCGCGGGACAGGATGCGGTCGAACTCCTGGTAGTTGTTCGGCTGCGGGGCGAGCCGGCCTTGCTCCGCGGCGAGGCGCACGAACAGCTCCGCGTTCTCCGGCTGCTGCCCGGGCGAGAGGAACGCGTCGCTCTCGGCGACGTGCTTCATCGACGGCATCGCCAACCCGAGCTCGGCCGTCATGAGCTGCCCCGGCTCGCCGCACAAGAACTTCATCAGCCGCTTGGCTTCTGCGGGGTGCGGCGTCTGCGCGGAGACCGCCCAGGCCACCGTCGCCAACGCCGACGACGGCTCGACACCCTCGACGTGCGGCAGCGGCACCACGTCCCAGCGGAACTCCTCGATCTTGCGGTACCGCGGCACGACCCAGCGCCCGAGCGGCCCGGCGGTGGCGATGCGGCCGCGACGAAAAAGGTCGTCCTCGCTCTCGCTGATGCCGGTGGCGTTGTAGACGCTGCCGTCGTCGAAACGAACCGCACGGACCATGTCGAGCGCCGCGACGGTGCCGGGGTCGGTGAGACGCAACTCGGCGTAGTCGCGGCCGTCCGTGCCGCCGAAGTAGTCCCCGCCGAACTGCCAGATGATGTTGCGCAGCACCAACGGCCAGGTCTTGAGCAACCCGCCGTACACGCGCTCGGCCGGGTCGTCGGACGCGCCGTGCTCGGCGATCCGCCCGACCGCGTCGCGGTACTCGTCCCACGTCCAGCCGTCGTAGGGCACGTCGACACCCGCCGCCTCGAACAGGTCGAGGTTGACGTACATCAGCATCGGCGTGAAGTCCTTGGGGATGCCGAAGAGACGGACGTTGCCCTGCGGGTCGGCGCTGCGGAACGCGTCGATGAGCTGCGGGAAGAACAGGTCCAACCACGCCTGTTCGACCGCGTCGTCGACGGGCATCACGACCCGCTTGCTCGCGAACTCCGGCGTGTCGTCGTAGCGGAGGTAGAACAGGTCCGGCGGCGTGCCGGCGGCGAGCATCGTCTTGAGCTTGGCGTCGTAGTCGGTCGCGTGCAGACGCTGTACCGCGATGTCGGGGTTCTCCGCCTCGAACGCGCGGACGAGATCCTCGACGATGTCGCTCTCCTCGGGGGACCCCCAGTGCAGCACGGTGAGCGTGACCGATCGGCCGTCCGCGCCCATCACGACGCGCTGCCACAGCCGGGCACCGGCGTCGACAAACGCCCAGACGACGACGAGCGCCGCGGCGAGCGACAGCAGGACACGGAAGGCGCGGGCGAACGTCACCGGCGGACCCTTCCGGGCGCCACGGCGGGCTGCGTGGCCGCGGCTTTGGCGTCGGCCGGCACCAGCACGGCGACGCCGTAGCCGCCGACGCCAATCGACAACGCGCCACTCTCGGCGATCAAGACATCGGCCTCGTCGATCATCCGC
>JANQPR010000120.1 GCA_028285385.1 Phycisphaera sp. | reverse complement strand
TGGCGCTTTTTCAGGTACGCCGCCCGACCGAACAGCCCCGCCCGCACCGCCGGCAGGTAGTTCAGCAGCGCGCTGCCCGCGATCAACGCCAGCATCGTCGCGTACCGCACCGGTCGATCCAGTGGAAACACCTTCGTCACCGAGCCGAACAACGCCGCACTCAGCAGCACGTTCCCCGCCACCGCGAACGCCATCACGCCCAGCGTCACCGCCGACACCGACCGCACCGCCGACAAGTCGACCCCCTGCGCCGCAAACCACACCGCCGCCGCCACCAACACGACGCCGAGCACCCAGGTCGTCGCACGCACCCACGGCCGCTTGAGTCCGGGCGTTTGAAGCCGCTTGGCCATCTCCGCAGACTAACGCTCCGTCTGTTGCCGTGGTTCGCGGGTGTTTCAATCGGCCTCGGATTCGCTGGCCGCGCGGTAGAATGAATCGTGTAGTTCCATGTCTCGAGGACTCCTTTCATGGCCGATCCCGCCCCGTCGTCGTCCGCCGTCTCCCGCAACAAGCCCGCGTCCCGCTCCTCCGGCTGGACGCCGCTCCAGATCGTCTGCCTCGGCATCGTGCTCGTGTTGCTGTCCATGGCCACGGCCTACCTGACCGTCAACCTGATCCACCGGGCCGAGCGGGACGGCGTCGTGCTCCAGCCGGGCGGCGAGTACCTGGCCGCCGCGCCCGGGACGCTCCTGCTGCTGCTCGGGCTCGCGCTGCTCACCGTCGGCGCGATCCGCTGGGCGTTCTTCGGGCACGACGGCCACGGCAACACCGTCGTCGCCCTGCAGAAGCAGGCCGAACAACTCGACGAGATCGCCCACCGCCTCGTCGTCTCCGAGACCGCCAAGAAAGTCGCCTACCGCGTCGAGGACATCAAGCTGCTCCGCGACACGATCGAGCAGGACATGAACCGCAAGGAGTTCGACGCCGCGCTCGTGCTCGTCAAGCTCCTCGCCGACACCTACGGCCGGATCGAGGAGTCCGAGGCCTACCGCGAACGCATCGAGGCCGCCCGCGCCGAAGAGATCGACAACCGCGTCGGGCACGAGGTCGCCCGCCTCGACGAGATGCTCAGCCGGGACGACTTCACCCGCGCCGGCCGTCAAGCCGCCCGGATCAAACGCCTCTTCCCCACCGTCGACTCCGTGCAGCAGATCGACCAGCTCGTCCGCGACGCCCGCGAGCTGCACAAGCACGACCTCGAGCGGCAGTTCCTTGACGCGGCGCAGAAGGACGACGTCGCCGGCGCGATGGACCTCCTCAAGGAGCTCGACAAACACCTCGCCACCGGCGAGGCCAAGAAGTTTGAAGAAGTCGCCCGCGGCGTCATCGGCAAGCAGCGCGACAACCTCGGCGTGCAGTTCAAGCTCGCGGTCCACGACAAGGAGTGGCTCTCCGCCGTCCGCATCGGCGAACAGATCATCCGCGAGTTCCCCAACACAAGGATGGCCGACGAGGTCCGCGGCATGCTCGACCTGCTCCGCGAACGCGCCGCGGGGCAGCAGGCCGCGGCGGTGTGAGTGCAGCGCCCGCGTTCACCCGGCGGCTGCGAGAACATGGAACTGGAAAAGCCGCTTCGCCTACCGCGCCGGCACAACGCTTTTTCGCGCCTTGCTTGCTCACATGGCTCAGGCCGGCCCCTGCAATGTGGCGGAGTCAAATATCACGTGTTCCTCGACCGCCATCCCATTCTCGATCCGGAAGCGATCAACCCCGTAGTACTTGCGATGCGCGCCGTTGATTGTTGCGGCGGCCCGCCAAAAAATATAGATCAGCTCGCCTGAACCGGCATAATCCACTGGAGTGACGACGAGATCGGGAAGCCCCGCAAGCAAGTCTGCCATCCAGTCAACGTAGGCAGCGCCAGTCATCGTCCCCGCGCCGGTGAAATGGATCTTCGCGTGCGGTGCAATCAACTCGGCCACCCGCGCTCCAGTCGGTGCGGCCCAGAACGATTGGAATCTTTCGTAGAACTGACGATGCTCGTCCATCAGTGCCTCGCTGTCCACATATGCTCCTTTGCGTTTGTCTTTCGAGTATGAAGAATAGCACTCATTCGACAGAAAAGGTGCCGTGAACACCGTTGCCTGAAGGATCGACGGAAACTCCGAGGCGAGAGCTTGATGTATCCCGTGGATCTCGCGAGGCGTCCCGTGGGTCTGCGACGACTTCGAAACAGCTCGCGGCAAGTCTCGGACGGTACCACGGTGTGGCTGAGCGGATATGCGGTGACCTCATATGATCCAAGCCGACAGAGAACCGGGTCCGCTCGTTGATCAGCCACCACGTAGATTCGTCGCATGACCACGCACAACACCATTCTCATCCCCGGCGACGGCATCGGTCCGGAGGTCTCCGCCGCCGTCCGCAAGGTGCTTGACGCCGCCGACGCGCCGTTGATCTTCCACGAGCACCGCGCCGGGGTCGCCGCGCTCGACGCCGGGCTCGACGTGCTGCCGGACGCCACCGTCGACGCGATCCGCAAGCACGGCCTCGCACTCAAAGGCCCCTGCACCACGCCCGTCGGCGAAGGCTTCACTTCCGTTAACGTCCAACTCCGACAGCGACTCGACCTCTACGCCGCCGTCCGCCCCGTCCGTTCGCTCGACGGCGTCAAGACCCGCTTCGACGACGTCGACCTCGTGATCTTCCGTGAGAACACCGAGGGCCTCTACGCCGGCGTCGAGAACGACATCGTGCCCGGCGTCGTCACCTCGATGAAGATCGCGACCGAGAAGGCGTCGCTCCGCATCGCCCGCCGGTGCTTCGCCTACACCCAGCAGCGCGGCCGGTCGAAGGTCACGGTGTTCCACAAGGCGAACATTATGAAGAAGTCCGACGGGCTGTTCCTGCGTTGCGTGAAGCAGGTGCACGAGGCCGAGTTCCCCGGCGTCACGTACGAGACCCGCATCATCGACGCCGGGTGTATGAAGCTCGTGCAGGACCCGACGCAGTTCGACGTGCTGCTCATGGAGAACTTTTACGGTGATGTCGTGAGCGACTTGGCCGCCGGATTGGTGGGTGGCTTAGGCGTCGTCCCCGGAGCGAACCTGGGTGAAGATTGCGCGGTCTTCGAGGCCGTGCACGGCAGCGCGCCCGATATTGCCGGGCAGAAAAAAGCGAACCCGCTCGCGTTGCTGATGTCGGCCGTGATGCTGCTCAACCACCTGCACGAGTCGCGCGGCTGCGACGCCAGCCACGACACCGCCGAGCGGATCAAGCACGCCTACAACCGGGCCCTGCACGACGGCGCGACGACCCGCGACCTCGGCGGCGATCTGAACACCGACACCTTCGCCGACGCCGTGATCGAGAGGCTGCCGTGAACACGCCCCGCGTCGAGCCCTGGTCGATCCCCGGCACCGACGGCGAGCCGATCCTCGGCGACACCCACCTCCCCGCCGACGGCACGGCCGCTCGGGGCACGCTGCTCATCGCCCACGGGTTCAAGGGGTACAAGGACTACGGCTTCCTGCCGATGCTCGCCGCCCGCGCCGCCGACGAAGGTTTCGTCGCCCACCGCTTCAACTTCAGCCACAGCGGGATGACCAACGAGATCGACACCTTCGCCCGACCGGAGTTGTTCGAGCGCGACACGTGGGGCCGGCAGACCGACGACCTGAACGCCGTGGCCGAGGCTGTGAAACAAGGCGATCTCCCGTCGGCGACAGAAGCAAAGCGCCACCCGGTGTTCTGGTTCGGGCATAGCCGCGGGGGCGTGACGTGCCTGCTCACCGCGGCGCGTTTGACCCGAGAAAACAAGGCCCATCCGCTGCTGCCCGCCGGCATCGTGACCGCGGCGTCACCGCACGTCGCGTCTTCACTCTCGGAAGAAGACAAGACGAAACTCCGAGAAGAAGGCCGGCTGCTCTCACCCTCGGGCCGAACCGGGCAGGACCTGTACGTCGGGAAGGCCTGGCTCGACGACATCGAAGCGCACCCTGAGGCACACGACCCCTACCGCGCCGCCGGCGTCTACCCCGGGCTGCGCCTCGTGGTCCACGGCACATCCGACGCCACCGTCCCCGTCTCCGCCGCGCACGCCTACGCCGACGCCGTGGGCGGCCACGCCGAACTGGTGCTGATCGAGGGCGCCTCACACACCTTCGATGCGCCGAACCCGTTGCCGATCGACGCCGACCCACCCCCCGCGACGCGGCAAGCCATCGACGCGACGATTGACTTCCTGCAATCGCACCGAGGCCACGACGCGCCGTGACGCTCAGGGCCGGCTGACCTCGCCGAGCGTAACGACCACCCCGCCCGGGAGCGCCGCGTGCACGACCAGGCGGCCCCGGCTCACCGGCGTCACCACCACCATCACCATCCGCGTCGCCTCGACCCACCGCCGGTCACCGAACCCGGGACCGGCGTGCTCGGCGTTGTCCCAACGCTCCGCGTGGAAGTGGTACACCGCCGCCGCCCGCATCGCGTCGACCCGCTGCCGCGTCGACATGTGGTACGCCCGGTCGTGCGATCGCTCCGCCGGTGGGTATGGCACCCATTCGGGATCACCGGCCGCAGAGCACTCAACCAAGCCCCCGTGCTCGGACGCCTTGTCGTCGTAGTCGTTTGCCACCTGGGTCCACAATCCATGCACCGTCGTCGGCTGCTGAATCGAATCGGCCAACCACCCAAGCAACGCCGCGTCGATCCAAGGAACTTCGTCCGGCGTCATCCGTTGCGAGGTCAGTAACGCCTTACCACGCCGGTGGACGTGAACCGCCGCGTCGGCGCTCGACAACGCCGCAAGCCAGGGTAGATGCCGCAGCGCAAACCCGCTCGCTCGTTCATCCGAATGACGGAGTCTCATTACCCGCTGCTTCGCTCGAAGCCAGAGGTCTTGCTCCGCGTGGAGCAGCGTCAGCCACGCGAGCCCGTAGCGGTCTATCGGCCACTCGTCGAGCCACGCCGTCACGTCCCGCAGCGCCTGCCCCATCACGCCCTGCGGCTCCGTCGCCTGCAGCCACGACCGGATCGCCTTCCGTTCGAACAGATGATTCATCACGCCCCACGCCGCCACCCGCGTCGGCAACGCACGCTCCGCACCGAACCGCTCGGTCAACGCCGCCCAGAGCGTCCCGCGCGCTGCCGCACGGACGAACGCATCCAGATACGGCTCCGCGTCGTGGCCTCCATCCAGCAACGCCGCCGACCGGTGCAGCAGCGCGTCCGCAGCGAGCTTGCCATCCACATTGGCCCACGCCAACAGGGCTTGGTCGATGACGACACTCCGTTCCGCCGGCCAATGAACCGCCGCGTCCGGCCAGAAACGCGCAGGGTCCCGCTGCCGCAACTCCCGCAGCAACTCGCCGCGAAGTCGAACCGGTTCGCGGAACGACCACGCCACATCGCTGACCGTCGGCCATCCACCCTCGGCGCCTAGCGTGAGCCGTGCATCGGCGATCCGCGCGTCGACCGAGACATCGGTGTCGCGCAGCACCTCCGCTGCGTCACGCCTCTCGGGTGCCGCGCAACCGACAGCCCACAGCACGGATACCACAACCGCACCCAAACCCAAGGGTGTTTTCGCTAACGCCGTCACGGCCCGCCGGGCGCCCAGCGGTACGACAGCCGGACTTCGGAGAAGTCTTCGAGGAACGTCCGCAGCCCGTCGGCGGTCAGCGCCTGCGGGTTGAGTTCATGCGGCGTCTCCACGCTCCGTCGTCCCAAGACCCCCAGCAGCCCGAAGCCGGTCGGCTGCCGCACAATCGTGACCCGCGTCTCGTCGCCCGTCGGCAACCCGGCGAGCGTCGCGGCCTCGTCGATCGCGTCCTGAAGGTAGCCGACCGAGTCGACCAGGCCGTTGTCCTTCGCGTCGGCGGCGGTGAAGATCGCGCCGGTGGCGACGTCGCCGACGTTGTCGTCGGTGATCGGCTGCCGGCCGTCTTTGACCACGGTTGCGAAGCGGTCGTAGGCGTTGTTGATCAGGTACGCCAACACCGCGCGGTCTTCGTCGTCCCAGTGCCGGAACATGTTGTTGGCGTCGTCCTTCAGCGGCGAGCCGTCGGCGACCTGGGTGACCCAGTCGACGCCGAGCATCCGCATCGTGCCCGCCAGCGTCGGCACCTGCGCGATGACGCCGATGCTGCCCGTGAACCCGGTCGGCTCGCAGACGATGTGGTTGCTGCCCGCGGCGATGTAGTACCCGCCGGACGCGGCAACGCCGCCGAAGCTCGCAACGACCGGCACGTCCGGGTGCTTGTCCTTGAACCGCTCGAGCCCGTCCCAGATCTGGTCCGACGCGGTGACGCCTCCGCCGCCCGACTCGACCCGCAGCACGATCGCCGCCGGCGGGTTGGACTCGAACTGCCGGAGCGCCGACCGGACGAACCGCGACATCGTGTCGTCGATCCCGCCGACCACGGGCAGGATCACGACGCGTTGCGTAGTCGTTCCTTCCTGCAGCACGTCTTCCTGCAACCCGGCCGTGAGCTTGTACACCAGCACCGCGAGGTACACGTTCAGCACAACCGACAGGATGACCACCGAGACGAGCAGCGACGTGAGCACCCGCGACACCCAGCCCTTGGCTTTCGGCGGCGGGCCGTACATCGGCACGTACCCCGGCGGCGGGGGCGGCGGCGCGGCGACGGCCTGCGGGTTCATCGGCGGACGCGGGGCATTGGGCGTCGGCCCGTTTTGCGGTTGTGGCTGCGGGGGGTTGGGATCGTTCATCGCCAGGCCTTTTCAAACCGACGGCGGCCACCGCTCACAAACAATGGCCACCGCCGCGGGATCGCGGGACGCCAATGATATCGGGCCGTCGCTCACATCCACCGCAGTCCCGGTCGTCCCGGTGCGTGGTCGGCACCGCTACGATGCATCGATGTCTGATCACGCGAAGCGACACCTGCACCTCGATCCGTTCAGCGGCATCGCCGGCGACATGCTGCTTGGGGCGTTGATCGACCTTGGTGCCGACGCCGACGCGATCCAGAACGAGTTTCAGCGGCTGGATCTGACGGAGCCGTTCACGCTTTCAATAGACCGCGTGCAGCGCTGCGGCGTCGGCGGCGTCGACCTGAAAGTTCGAACACAGTCTCGTGATCACGGGCATCCCCACACCCACGACCGCCATCACCATCACGTCGGCTACCGCGAGATCATGGCGATGGCCGAGCGGATCGACTTCGATGATCGGTCGCGCAAACGCGCCAACCGCGTCGTCACACTGCTCGCCGACGCCGAGGCTCGGGTCCACGCCGTCGATCTTGAGAAGATCCACTTCCACGAGGTCGGGGCCGTAGACTCGATCGTCGACATGCTCGGCAGCGTGCTCGCCCTGCAACAACTCGATATCGACACGCTCTCCTGCGGGCCGGTGCCCTGGCCGCGTGGGTACGTCAAGTGCGCCCACGGCCTGATGCCCGTCCCCGCCCCGGCGACCGCGTACCTGCTCGAACACGTCCCGACCGTCGGCGTCGACCGCACCGGCGAGCTCGTCACGCCGACGGGCGCCGCGCTGATCGCCGGGTTGTGTGATTCGTTCGGCCCGCCGCCGGCGATGACGCTACGGAGCGTCGGCTACGGGGCCGGGGACCGCGACGACCCGGAGGTCCCGAACCTGCTGCGCGTTTTGCTTGGCGAGACGCTCGCGCCCGGCGACCTCGGGCCGCTGCGTCCGGTGCCGGCCGACGCCAACACCGCCCCCCTGCCAACCGGAACGCCGGCCCAAACGCACGTTCAGGCCTGACCCGCGATGCAACTGCTGCTGCTGGGTTTGATTGCTGCGCTGCTCGTCCACGACGAGGCCATCGGCGGCGTCGCCTGGCTGCCCTCGGACACGGCCGCGCTCGTCGCCGCGCCGGTCACCGTCGTGCTGGGCAAACTCTTCTTCCTCGGCTTGCTCGCACGGCAGGTCAACCGGGCCCACCGGGAACTCGGCACGCCCGACGGCCACAACCACTTCCGCCGACTCGAGCGGTGGATGAACATGCTGCCGTTCGTGCTGCTCGGCCTGTTCATCGCTGACCTCAGCGCAGGTTGGCTCGTGGCGACCCGGGCACTGCTCGGGAACACCGTCGTCCTGGACGAGTTGATCGCGCTGTTGCCGACGGTGCTGACGCTGATCGCCGCGTGGTGGGTGTACTACCCGGTCGACCGGCGGCTGCGCGAGGCGACGATCTTCCGCCGGGCGGACCAAGGCCTGCCGCTGTACCCGGTGTGGACCCGGCCGCAGTACCTGTTCACACAGCTACGCAACCAGGTGCTGATCCTGCTCGTGCCGCTGCTGGTGATCATCGCGTGGAGCGAGTCGCTGCAGCTGCTCGTGCAGCGCGACGTGCTGACGCTCGGCACCGCGCTGTGGGCGACGCCGGTCGGCGCGTGCGTGTTGTTCCTCTTCGCGCCGACGCTGCTGCGGCACCTGTTCGACACCGTGCCGTTGCCGCCGGGCTCGATCCGCGACGCGTTACAGTCGATCTGCGACCACTACGGCGTCGGGGTGCGCGACCTGCTGCTCTGGCGGACCGGCGGGCACCTGATCAACGCCGCCGTCATGGGACTCGTCGCGCCGCTGCGGTACGTGCTCATGTCCGACGGATTGCTCGACCAGCTGCACCAGCCACACGTCGAGGCGGTGATGGCCCACGAGCTCGGGCACGTCAAGCACCACCACCTCGTCTGGCTCGTGCTCGCCGCGGCGGGGACGATGTCGGTCTGTTTCGGCGCGGCCGATCTGGTGATGCTGAATGTCAATGTGGGTGTGGCCGGCGAGGTTGCGCTCGCGGTCGGGGCGATGGTGTTGTGGGCGCTGGGGTTCGGTTGGGTGTCGCGACGCGTCGAACGGCAGGCGGATACGTTTGCGGCGAAGCACATGTCGCGGGTGGAGGAAGCGCAGATCTCGATCGCCGGTGGTAGAGACCGGGCCGCGTTCACCGAAGCCGGCGTCCAGCACGTGATCACGGCGTTGCAGCGCGTCGCCGAGCTGAACCACGCGTCGGTCGAACGCCGGAGCTGGCGGCACGGTTCGATCGCGTCCCGGCAACGCTACCTGGCGACCCTCATCGGTCGACCGCTGAACGGCGCGGGCGTGGACCGCGTGATGCTCGGCGTGAAACTCGCGACGGCCCTGATCCTGGGCGCCGCAGTCACATGGATGGTCTCCGACGGCGTCACGCTGAACTGACGGCGAGGTGGCTGAACCGAAGACACGGATGGGACGATCACGCCCCTGCTTCACTTGTCAAAGAAAGGGCCTGAGACCGGGCGTCGGGTCTCGGGCGTCGGGATTCGGCTGCGCAATCAAACCGATACCCGAAGCCCAATCCCCGACAACCGGTCCGGCCCCCGCGTTCGGACGGGACTCTTCGGGACG
>JANQPR010000100.1 GCA_028285385.1 Phycisphaera sp. | reverse complement strand
CTCGAGGTGATCGACCACCTCAACCGCGGCGGCGTGGCGCGCTTCGATGTCGTTGGCCTCGCCGCCGGGCGCAACTCCGCGCTGCTGGCCGAGCAAGCGCAACGCTTCCGGCCGGACGCCGTCGCGCTGTGCGAGGGCGCTTGCGATTCCTTGCCGGCAGACACCCACTGCTTCGATGGCCCGGACGCGGCGCTTCGGCTGGTTCAACACACCGACGCCGACCTGGTCGTCGCCGCCATCGTCGGCGTGGCCGGGTTGCCCGCGACGCTTGCCGCCGTCGAACGCGGTGTCGATGTCGCGCTGGCGAACAAAGAAACGCTGGTCGCCGCCGGCCACCTCGTGGTCCCGCTCGCGCAGCGCACCGGGGCGAAGCTCCTGCCGGTCGATTCCGAACACGCCGCGGTCTGGCAGTGCCTGCTTAGCGCCCCCGGAAGTGATAACCCCGAGACTGACGGTGTGGTGCCGGGCGTGCATGTCTCATCCGCCGTGCGCCGCGTGGTGCTCACCGCGTCCGGCGGGCCCTTCCGTGACGCGCCGCCCGAGGTCGCCGCGCAGGCCACCGCCGCGCAAGCGCTCAACCACCCGACGTGGGACATGGGCCCGAAGGTCACCATCGACTCGGCCACGATGATGAACAAGGCGCTCGAACTGGTCGAGGCGCACCACCTGTTCGGCCTGCCACCGGAGAAACTCACCGCGCTGATCCACCCGCAGTCCGTCGTTCACGGCCTCGTCGAGTTCGCCGACCACAGCATCGTCGCCCAACTCGCCCCACCCGACATGCGCACCCCGATCCAGGCAGCGCTCACGCACCCCGACCGCCCCGCCGGCTGCTCGCGCCAACTCGACTGGACCAGGCTCTCCCGGCTCGACTTCACGACCCCGGACGGGGAGCGCTTTCCTGCGATCGGTCTCGCCTACCGCGTGATGCGCGGCGTCGCCGCCGGGGACGCCTCGGCCGGCGCCGTGTTCAACGCCGCGAACGAGGCCGCGGTCGAGGCGTTCCTCGCCGGCCGGATCGCGTTTGGGCGGATCGTCGAGTTGGTCGCCGCGGCGCTCGACGCCCTGCCGCAACGCCCCGCCGACACGCTCGACGCGGTCCTCGCCGTCGACGCCGAGGCCCGGTCTTTCGTCGAGGACCAACTCGAGAAAACCGACCAACCCGAGACGCCAACCGCCCCGCGACGCCAACAAGGTTCGAGAGTGAGTTGAGGGTTGAGGCTCGAAGCCGAAGCGACCGGTTCCGATTGCATCCTCGCCCCACGACCCGCAACCCTCGACACCATCCCAACCACCCGCCCTGCCAAGCCACGGCATAAACTCAAGACCGATCGACCCGCCACCGACCACGCCGCCCGCCATGACCGACCTGCTCGCCAACTCGTACTTCGCCGTGCTTGCCCTGATCCTGGGGTTCGGGTTCCTCGTGTTCATCCACGAGCTCGGGCACTTCCTCGTCGCCAAGTGGGTCGGTATCCGCGCGACGCAGTTCGCCATCGGCTTCGGGCACGCGCTGCTGTGCTGGCGAAAGGGGATCGGGCTGCGCGTCGGGTCGACCGAGCCGGAGTACGTCAAGCGTGCCGTTGAACACTTGCAGAGCACCCACGCCAAGACTTACACCGGCAAGGACGAGGTCGAGGCCCGCTACGACTCGGTGCGCGTCCACGAAGAATCGCTCGACCCGCGTTACACGGAGCGGCAGGTCCACGAGGCCGCCGACGCCCTCGGGCTGGGCGAGACCGAGTACCGCCTGAACTGGATGCCGCTCGGCGGGTACGTGAAGATGCTCGGCCAAGAAGACATGGACCCCAACGCGATGTCCGACGACCCGCGGGCGTACAACCGCAAGTCGATCGGGGGGCGGATGGCGGTGATCTCCGCGGGCGTCGTGATGAACCTCGTCTTCGGGATGCTGTTCCTGATTGTCGCGTTCTCCGACTTCGCCGGCGTGAAGTTCCCGGCGCCGTACGTCGGGGATACTTTCGACGGCACACCCGCTGCCACCACCTACGCCAACGGCCACGCCGGCGACCCCGCTTACCTCGGGCTCCAACCCGGCGACCACATCACACACGTCGACGGCAAGCCGATCGAAGACCTCGTCGCCGTCCGCATCGCCGGCGCGCTCGGCGAAGAAGACGTGCCGGTTGATCTCACGGTCGAACGGGCCGGCCTGGACGAGCCGTTGACCTACGCCATCACGGCGGCACGAGACGAACTCCGCGCCGACGGCATGCTGTCGCTGGGGATCCAACCGGCGTTCACGCTTCGCCTGGACCGCCCCGCCAACCCGGACGCCTGGGCGGCGACGCCGTGGGCGCAGGCCGGCGTCGAGCCGGGCATGTCCGTCGTCGCGGTTGACGATCAACCTGTGGACACCACCGCCGCGCTGCGCGAGGTGTTCGACGCCTCAGACGGTGCACCTGTCACGGTCACGTTCGGCGACGCGAAAGACGCCGACGCGCAACGCGTCTCGGTCACGGTGAACCCGAGCGCGTTGCTGCCGATCGGCCCTTCCGATGAACGTTCGCTGCTGGGGTTGCTCCCGCCGGCAACGGTGCTCGACGTTGTCCCCGATTCACCGGCAGCTGACGCCGAGCTCCAACCCGGCGACGTGCTCGCGCGGGTCGGGCCGGCGGTGTTCCCATCGGTGTCCGGCGTGATCGAGGCGGTGCAGAACGCGGGCAGCGACGGCGTCGCGGTGGAAGTCCTGCGGGACGGGCAACGCGTGTCGCTGGGGCGCGTGAAACCCGCGGGCGGCCGGCTTGGCATCGCGCTGGAGCCCGGGTTGGACTCGCCGGCCGTGCGCGGCGTCGAAGGAGGCGGCGCACTGGCGGACCTGAACCTCCCGCCGGGCTCACGCCTGACGAGTATCAACGGCGAACCCGTCGAGAACCTACGCGATGCGCTGCGGCAACTTCAAACCATCGCAGCCGCCGCCGCAACAACCAACGACAACACGGGCCAAGGCGAGGCCGCCGCTTCCGTTGACGTCGAGTTCGGCTTCGTCCTCAACCTCGGCGAAGAAGGCCAGCCCGAGACCACAAGTCTCTCACTCGACGCCGACGCTCTGGCCATGCTCGACACCGCGCGGTGGGTGCTGCCCGCGGCGCTGCCCTTCGAGGCGTTCGAGGTCCGCGTGGCCGGGGACACCCTCGGCGAGGCCGCGTCGATCGGCACCGCCAAGACCGTCGAGTTCGTGCAGCAGACTTACATCACCCTGCTGAGGCTGTTCCAAGGCACCGTGCGCATCGACCACCTCCGCGGCCCGGTCGGCATCGTCGACGCCGGCGCCACCGTCGCCGCCCGCGGCTGGCCGTACTACCTCTTCTTCCTCGGGATCATCTCGATCAACCTCGCCGTGATCAACTTCCTGCCCCTGCCCATCGTCGACGGCGGGCACATGGTCTTCCTCATCATCGAGAAGCTCCGCGGCAAGCCCGCCAGCCCGCAGGTCCAGACCGCGGCAATGATTCTCGGCCTGGTGCTGATCGCGTCGGTCTTCCTCATCGTCACCTACAACGACATCTTCCGCATCCTCACCCGCTCCGGCTGACGCTACACCCACACCCCGGGAGTGGGACACAAGAAAGCACCGGATTGCTGGTCCAAGCCCGCGGCTGCGAAGTTGCCGCGCGGGTTCCCTAAACCCGTGCCGATCGCCCGATCACCCCCTGCGACCCAGCCGGCCCGTCCATATACTGCCCGGCTCGACCCGTTTTCCCGCCCCCCGGCTGTTTCTACCGGCGTTCCGAGTGCCGTTCGGGGCGTCTGAAGAACCGCCGCGGCCGCCCGAGCAAGCGAACCCATGCGCATCCTGATCCCGCTGCTGGCCCTGGCCCTGAGCGCGCTGGTCATCATCGCCGTCGCCACCCGCGAGCCGGCCGTCGACCCCACCGACGACGCGACGCCCGAGTCGGTCGCCGTCAATGAAGACGCCGTCGGCGAGCCCGCAGCGGGTGGTGCGAGTTCGGACCCCACCAACGACGCCATCTCGCCGGGCACCGAAGCAGACGCCAGCGGTCTGGCCAGCGCCGAAACCTCCGCCGAAGCCGCGACAGACGACGAGCCCGCCGAAGTCAGCGATGAACCGCCGACCGTCACGGCCGTTGACACCACCCCTGCCACCGAGACCGGCACGGACGCCGACGCCGGCGCATCACTGCGCGTCCGCCCCGCCGAGACCGTGACCGACGCGGCCGTCGGCGCCGTCGATCCCGACGACGACTACCGCCTCCGCGCCGCGTTCACCGCCTACGGGGCCGGCATCAAGCAGCTGCAACTCGCCGACTACGCCCAGCGCATCACCAACGGCGACCGGTACACGCTGCTGGACGCGCTCAAAGACGTCCCGGCCGGCCAGTCACCGAGCTTCTACACCCTCGCCGCGCGCTCCGTCACAATCGAAGGCCAAACGCTCGCGCTCAACGACCAAGCCTGGCAACTGGACGCCGAATCGGAATCCGTCGACGGCTATACCGCAACGTTCACGCTCGACATCGTCGACGACAGCACCGGCGAGACCATCGCCGAGCTGCGCCGCGTCTGGACGCTGCCGAAGAGCAGCTACGAGCTCCGCCTCGAGCAGACGTTCCGCAACGCGACCGACCGGCCGCTCGACGTCCGCTTCGACCAGTACGGGGTCGGCGACCTGCTCGTCGACGAAGGCGCGTACCTCGGCGACCGCCGGCTGTTCGCCACCGGTTACTTCCGCCCCGAGACGCCGCCCAAGACCAACATCTGGGTCGAGGACGGCATGACGTTCCGCAGCTCGCTGGTCGGCGACGACGACCCGGCCATCTGGCCGAACCGCTCGCTCACCGCCGGCAGCCGGCTCGCCTGGATCGCAAGCGAGAACCGCTACTTCGCGCTCATCGCCCACCGCCCCGTGCCCGCAGCCGCCGACGGGCAGACGGTCGCGACCGCCGACGTCCCCGAGCTCGAGGCGCTGTTCCCCAACGTCGGCGTCCGCGTCGCCGGCAGCGCCGACCGGCAGGACGTCGTCACCACGCTCGGCACCGCGGTCCAGACCGTCGCCGCCGGCGAGATGTTCGACCTGTCGCTGCAGCTCTTCGCCGGGCCCCGCAAGGGCGAGCTGTTCAGCGAACAACCCTACGACGCGCTCGGCTTCGAGAAGCTCATCCGCTACGAACTCGGCTGCACGTGGTGCACGTTCCAGTGGCTGGCGCACCTGTTGCTGGGGTACCTCAAGCTGCTGCACGGCCTGGTGTTCGACTGGGGCGTCGCCATCATCCTGCTCGTCGTCACCGTCCGCCTGCTCCTGCACCCGATCACCAAGCGGGCGCAGACCAACATGATGAAGATGAGCAAGCAGATGGCGTCCATCCAGCCGGAGATGCAGAAGCTCAAGGAGAAGTACAAGGACAACCCGCAGAAGATGAACAGCGAGGTGATGAAGCTCTACCGCGAGAAGGGCGTGAACCCCGCGGGTTTCCTCGGCTGCCTGCCGATGCTGCTGCAGACACCGATCTGGATCGCGCTGTACGCGATGCTGTACTACGCCATCGAGCTCCGCCACGAGCCCGCGTTCTACGGCGTGTTCCAGGCGATCACCGGCGGCGGCTGGAACTTCCTCGCCGACCTCTCCGTCGCCGACCACTTCATCAAGTTCCCCGGCGACGGCTTCAAGCTCAACCTGATCTTCGTGCACCCGACGTTCGCCGCGATCAACATCCTGCCGCTGCTCATGGCCGTCGCGTTCTACTTCAACATGAAGTTCACGACCCCGCCCCCACAGACCGACGAACAACGGCAGCAGCAGCGGATCATGAAGATCATGCCGTTCATCTTCCCGATCTTCCTGTACTCCGCGCCGTCAGGCCTCACGCTGTACATCTGCGCCTCGACGGCGGCGGGCATCTTCGACAGCTACCTCGTCCGCAAGCACGTCCGCGAGCAGGAAGAAGCCGGCACGCTGTTCCAGAAGAAGGAAGCGAAGCCCGGCAGCCTGAAGTGGAAGCTGCAGCAGCGCATGAAACTCGCCGCGGAGATGGCCCAAGCCCGCATGGAAGAGCAGCAACAAACCCGTAAAAAGGTCGACAACACCGCGGGCAACAAGGCCTACAAGAACCGCAAGAAGAAGTGAGCCTGTCCGCCCTTAGCTGCGTTCAGTCAGAACGCAGCTAGAACGAGTTATGAACCCCGCCGACACCATCGCGGCCGTGAGCTCGCCGCCGGGTCGGTCGTGGCGGGGGATGATCCGCGTCGCGGGGCCCGAGGCTTGGCGGGTTACGGCACCGCTGCTTGATGATCCGCCGGCGCTCGAGTCGCATCGCGTGACGCATGCCCGGCTGTGCGACCCGGCGCTACCCGTGCTGCTGACCTTCTTCCGGGGGCTACGCAGTTACTGCGGCGACGACACCATCGAACTGCAGATGCCCGGGCACCCCGCGGTGCTGGAGCGCGTGTTGCAACAGTGTTTCGCCGCCGGCGCCCGCGCCGCCAACCCGGGCGAGTTCACCTACCGCGCGTGGAAGCACGGCAAGCTGGACCTGCTCGAGGCCGAGGGCGTCGCCGCCTTGATCGCCGCGCGCAGCGACGGGCAACTCGCTGCCGCGCAACGGCTGCACGGCCGGGAGCTCGGCCGGCACGCCGATTCATTGACCGCGACGCTGACCGACCTGCTCGCGCTGGTCGAGGCGGGGATCGACTTCACGGACCAGGAGGACGTGGTGCCGATCGAGCCGCGGCTGCTGCACGAACGCCTGTCGGCCCTGCACGAATCGGTCGAGACGCTGCGCTCGCGTAGCCAAACGTGGGGCCAGGCCGAGGCGTTGCCGCGCGTGGTGCTGGCCGGTCCACCGAGCGCGGGCAAGAGCACACTGTTCAACGCGTTGCTGGGGCGACGCCGCGCGGTGGCCGACCCGCTGCCCGGCACGACGCGGGACGTGATCGAGGAGCCGTGGGAAGTGTCGCCGGGGCGCGAGGTGTTGCTGGTGGATCTGGCCGGGCTGGACGACGCGGCGGCGGGGCTCGACGCGCAAGCCCAGGCGCTGGCGCGCGAAGCGATCGCCGACGCCGACCTCGTGCTGTGGTTAGGCAACGCGGGCCTCGCCCCAACGGGTGCCCTGGCCGTACAGAGCCGGTGTGACCTCGACGTGGATAACGCCAAAGCCGACGTGCGGGTCAGCGGCGTCACCGGCGAAGGGCTGCAGCAACTCCGGCAACGCCTCGTCGAGCGTCTCGATAGCGCCGGATGCACGACCGCTGGAGACGCGTTGGTGCTCCAGCCCCGGCACACCGAAGCGCTGCGGCAAGCGGCGTCGTCCATCGACGCGGCCCGCAGCGCGTTCGACGCCGACGGCCACGCCTTGACGACGCCGGAGTTGGTCGCGGTGCACTTAAGAGCGGCGCTCGACGCGCTGGGGACGCTGTCCGGCCGGGTCGACCCCGACGACGTGATCGGCCGGGTGTTTGCCACGTTCTGCGTCGGCAAGTGACTCGCAACCGGTTCGTTCCGCCGGCCCTCGGCTAGACTGCCCGGCTCGCCATGGCCCGCAAGAAGACCAACCCGCACAACTTCGAGCCGCGCATCGTCAACCGCAAGGCCCGGCACGACTACCACATCGGCGAGACACTCGAGTGCGGCATCCAACTCACCGGCAGCGAGGTCAAGTCCGTCCGCCTCGGGCACGTCTCGCTCGCCGAGGGCTACGGCCGGATCGACGGCCACCCGCCGCAACTCGAACTCATCAACGTCGACATCGCCCACTACCCGCAGGCGTCTGACGAACACCAGCACGCGCCCAAGCGCCCGCGCCGCCTGCTCGCGCACCGCCGACAGATCGAGAAGTTCGCCGGCCTGTCTTCGACGAAGGGCGTGACCATTGTGCCGTTGGCGATGTACTTCGTGCGCGGCCGGGTGAAGGTTGAGATTGGCCTGGGAACCGGCAAGAAGCAGTTTGACAAGCGACAGGACCTCAAGAAGCAGCAGTCGGACCGCGACATCCGCCGGGCGATGACCCGCAAGGTGTTGTGACCGCGATGCCGTTGCCGCTGCGACTGTTGCTCGTGGTCACGCTGCTGGAGAACGTCGCGTCGGCGTTGATCCAGACGGGGCTGTTCTTCTTCGCCGAGGACCGGCTGGGGTTCACGGCGATGCAGAACCTGCTGCTCGCGGTGCTGCACGGGGCGACGTACGTCGTCGGGGCATTGCTGTCGCACCCGCTCGCGCGCTGGCTCGGGGAACGCCGGGCGTTGGTGCTGGTGCTGCTCGCCGAGGCGGCGCTCACGTTGCTGATGGCCACTCGACCGGACGCGTTGACGGTGTGGGTCGTGTCGCCGGTGGTGCTCGCGGTGTATGGGCTGAAGTGGCCGATCATCGAGACCTACGTGGTGGCGGGGCGCACGCCACGGCAGACGACCGCGGCGATCGGCAAGTTCAACGTGACGTGGTCGGGCGCGGTCGCGCTGGCGGGGCTGTTCGCGGGGTACCTGATCGAGTTCGAGGCGTGGGCGTTGTTCGTCGTGTCGGCGGCGTGCTCGCTGGTCTCGGTCGCGATCTGTGCCGGCATCCTGCCCAAACAGGTCGATCACCTGCCACACGACCACCCGGAACGGCCGGACGCGACGACGACGACGCACTACGGCAGACTCTTGACGTCCTCGCGGTGGACGATGATGACGGCGTACGCGTTGGAGCGCATCGCGGTGCCGCTGATGCCGGGGATCATGGCGTCGCTGGGCGTGGGCGTCGCGGCGGCCACAGCGTGGACGACGTTGCTGGCGTGGGCTCGGACGGCGACGTTTGCCGTGCTCGGCGCGTGGCCGGGTTGGCACGGGATGAAGTCGCCACTGCTGGTCGCGGCGTTGCTCGTCCCGCCGACCGCGTTGCTGATGATCGAAGGCCCAACGCTGGCGTGGGTGTTGGTCGGGCTCGCGCTGTTCGGCGTCTGGGAAGGGGTTGCCTACGTCGGCTCGCTGTACTACGCGATGGTGCTCAAGAACGCGGCCGTCGACGCCGGCGGGGCACACGAGGCGGTCATCGGCGGCGGGTTCGTCGTCGGCCCGGGCGTCGGGCTGCTGGCGGAGAAAAGCGCAGCGTGGGTGGCATCGTCCGCGATCGCGCCGGCGTGGGTTGGGACCGGGCTGGGCCTGAGCCCGCTCGCGCTCGCGGGGTGGATCGGGGGCATCTGGCCGCTGCTGCCGCGCGAACCTAACGCCACAACCGACGGGCACACCGACGACGTTCAGACCGTCGAGGCTTT
>JANQPR010000099.1 GCA_028285385.1 Phycisphaera sp. | reverse complement strand
CCGGCAACGCCAACGCCGGCGAGTTCGCTATCCCCCGCGACCCCAACACCTTCGGCCCCTACCTGCTGACCACCCGCGACGGCACCAAGTACGAGTTCGACATCGCCTCCGGCGACCTCGAACGCATCGAAGACCCCTACGGCAACTCCATCCGCCTCGACACCGGGTCGGCCATCATCGCCAAGGACAGGGACGGCGAGACCGGCCGGCTCGACATCGAGCGCGAGAACGGCCGGGTCACGAAGATCACCAACGCACTGGGCTTCCGCGTCCAGTATGAGTATGACCCCACTACCGGCGACCTCCGGTACGTCCGGCAGGACATCGACAAGCCGTCCGGGCCCGACGACACGACCAATCGTCAACGTGTCACCTACTTCGAGTACGACACGGACGCCGCCTTCACCGGCCCTGCGACGGGCAGAGCGCACTTCCTGCGGCAGATCCGACGCGACGGCCCCATGGGCGAAGTCCTCGCCCTCGCTCAGTTCGACGCCAACGGTCAACTGACCCGTACCGAGAGCCCCGGCGGTCCGATCCAAACGGTCGATTACGACACCGGCACCCCCAACGAAGTCGAGACCACCACCGAGTTCGGCGACACCGGTGACAACGTCGTCACCACCTCGACCTACGATGAAAACGGCAACGTCTCCGAAGTCGTCATCCAAGACGGAAGCCTCCACACCGGCGAGGTCCGCTGGCTCTTCGGTCACGACAACCCCGACTTCCCTGACTTGCTGACCTCCCAGACCGACCCCGAAGGCCGGACCACCACGTGGGAGTACGACAACTTCGGTCAGATCACAAAGATCACCGGCCCCGGCGGCGCGGTCACCACCTTTGACTACAGCTACCCCGCCCTGGGCTCGTTCCCGACCAGCGTCACCGTCACCGACCAGCAGACCGGCCGGTCCGAACGCCGCAACTTCAACGACGCCGGCGACCTGCTCTCGCTCAGCGACGAGACCGGCTACGTCTACGCCCGCTGGACCTACGACGACGCCGGCCGCGTCCTGACCGAGACCGACGAGTCCGGCACGTTCCTCTACGACTACGAGAACGGCCGGTACCCGACGCGGATCGAAACCCCCGACGGCGAGGTCATCCTCTCGACCTACGACGCCTTGGGCCAACTCACCAAGTTCACCGACGACGGCGAAGACAACACCATCAACCTCGACGCCTTCGGCCGCACCACTTCCGCGATCTACGACGACGGCGGCGGCAACGAGTTGATGGTCAGCTACGAGTACGACAACACCGCTGGCGGCACCGACGACGGCAACGCCCCAGACTGGACCGTCGTGGAGTCCGAATCCACCGGCAAGATCGAACGCCGGTTCACAGCCAGCGGCCAACTTGCCGGCTGGATCAACGAGGACGGCACCAAGGTCAACTACGAGTACGACAACGGCAGGCTCAGCCGAGAGTTCACCACCGTCACTCACGACAGCGCCGATGTCACCGTCTCGGACACCACCTACGCCTACGACGCGCTGGGCCGTGTCTCCCAGGTCGTGGACGTCATCAACGGCACCACCACGCGCTACTCGTACGACAAGGCTGGTCGACTCCTCGAGACCCGGCTGTACCAACAGGTGCTCCTGCGGACCGACCCCGACCCGGCGACGGCGTACTACACCACGACCAATGACTTCGGCAACGACCCCGCAGCGTCCGTCCCCGGGCCGTTCACCGTCACCGACACGCTCAACGGCATCGCCAACGCCTCGACCAGCTTCGTCTACGGCGCCGGCCCGGATCGCGTGTTCGACCCGGCCGGTGACCCGATGCCGGACGACCAGATCGGCGTCTCTACAGTCGAGCAGACCCTTGATGCCGGCGTCACTCGCACCACCACGACCTTCCGCAACACGGCCGGCCTGATTACCAAGATCCAGAACGACGACGGCTCCTTCGTCAGCTTCGCCTACCGCAACAGCGACACCCTCAACGACGCCGATCAGTCCCCCACCCGCGTCACTGACGAGGCCGGCCGGTCCCGCAACTACACCTACACCGACGACGGCCGGCTCCGCACCGCCAGCGACCTCGCGGGCAACACCCTCACCCTCGTCTACGGCGACTCGCCCGAGAGCACCACCCCGCCCGCCGATCCTACCGACGTCCGTCGGCTCCAGAAGATCGAGCTGCCCGACGTCCCCGGCCCCGGCGGCAACCAGCTCTCCGTCAGCTACGACTACGACGATCAGGACCGGCTCGACGAAGTCTCTCGGCCTGGCTTGGGCACGACCGAGACCCTCCGCTTCGGGCCCGACTCTCAGCCCGAGTTGATCCGCCTGCCCACCGGTGCCGATCACTACCTCGAACTCGAGTACCAAGGCGACCAGGTGGGCGAGGCCGATACCCGATTGCTCCTCTCCCGGCGTGTTGTCCACGGCGCCTCCTACAACAGTGGCAATCAAACGATCTCCGGCGGCACCGACGTCGAACACTTTGATTACACGTATAGCAACGGCCAACTCAAGACGATCATCGATGTCGTCAACTCCGGCACCACCACCTACGTCTACGAGTACGAAGAACACGACGACATGGATGCGTCGTCGCCCCCGTCGACCCAACGCCTCCGACGCGTCCAACTCGCCAACGGCACGGCCGTCGAATACACCTACGACGCCTTCGGCCGCACCGAATCCGTCACCAGTTACCCCGACTATGTCTCTACCCCCGCCATCAGCTACACCACCACCTACGAGTACCGACCCGATGGCCTGATCGACAAGGTCTGGGACCCCGCTAACCCCATCGGTGGCGGCAGCTCTACCCCGACCACTTACACCTACGACCTCGCCGGCCGGCTCAAGGAGCGTTCCCTACCCAACGGCGTCGCCACTACCTGGACCTTCGACACGCGTGACCGGGTCCGATCGATCGAGCACCGCGACACCAACCAAGTCGGCGACCCCGTCATCGAGTCGTTCGTGTACTGGTACACCCCCGACGACTCGCCCAGCACCAGCACCGGCAGCGAACCCCGACGCATCACCCGCTCCGACAGCACCGGCGTCACCGGCTACGTCGAACTCGACTACGACAGCGCTCTGCGCGTACAGGAAGAGCGGCACTTCGACCCCGCCTTTAGCACTACCGAACCCGCCGAGACCATCACCTACACCTACGACGCCGTCGGCAACCGCACCGGCCGCACCCGCGTCGACCACGTCGCCGACACCACCACCACCGACAACTACACCAACCAGTCCGCCAGCGCATTCCTCCTCAACGACGTGGACCGCACCGGTGGCGACGACACCGACCGGTCCTTCACCTACGACACCGCCGGCCGCGTCAACCAGGTCACGACCACCGTCGGCGCCGGCACCCCGGTCAACACCACCGTCGAACACAACACCGCCGGCCAGGTCACCGCCTTCGGCGCGTCGACCTACACCTACGACGGCCAAGGCAACCGCGTCACCGCCGGCAACACCGACTACGCCGTCGCCCCCAGCGCCCAGGCCCTCGGCGTCGATCTGGGCCTGCGCTACCTCCGCACCGACGCCACCGACACCACCACCTACGCCTACGCCGGCGAGAACCCCCTCGGCCGGTTCATCGACACCACCGGCAACGGCACGCCCGACACGATCCAGTACTACCTCGAAGACGCCAACGACTCCGTCGCCGCGCTGACCGACACCAACGGCGTCGTGGTCCCCGGGCTGACCTACGCCTACGACGCCTTCGGCAACGTGCTCAGCGGCAACACCCCCGAGCTCGGTTACCACGGCGCCTGGCACGACCCGACCACTGGCCTCATCGACATGCGGGCCCGCAGCTACGACCCACAGACCGGCCGCTTCACCGCCCCCGACCCCGTCGAGCCCGACCCGTCGGTTTACGAGTCCTTCCACCCCTTCACCTTCGCCAACAACAATCCCCACGTCTTCAGCGACCCAACGGGTGGGTTCAGCTTGGCAGAAATCAATATCTCCCAACTGATTCAACAGACACTTACTCAGTTCCGAGCGGTCGCCATCCGTGAAGCAAAGGACTTGGCCAAAGATGTCATCTTTGAGCTTTCAACCGACTTCTTGGTGGAAAGTGTTTTCGCCCTGGTGCCGGGTGGCACCATCGTGAACGCCTTGGGGCAGGCCAGCGAGTATGCTGACGATGCGGGTGACTTCTTCGGCCTCGGGGTGCGAAACCTCCTTTGTAAAGATTCCTTGGAACACGTTGGTCAATACACGAGGTTCGAAGTCCCGATTAATCACACGAACGGGAATCCCACTGGTAGAGGCTTGGGATGCCAAGATCAGGAAACCAGTAACCCGCGTGGCGGAGCCAAGGGCGTGACAAATGACGGCGGTGTCCGGCCCATCAGACCAGATATTATTGTGGCGCCACCGGACTTGTTGAGGGATATTCGGAATGTAACGAAGCGTGGGTCGCAGAAGGCGTATGTATCTGTAGAGCTAAAGCTGACGCTGGACGGGATTCGCCGTAACACAAGGAATACGGGTGTCAATCAAACGGAAGGCATTGCCAAGTTCACGAAAAAACACACTCAGACTACTCGGGTAGCCGCATTTGTCTCGCTGTTCTCAGGCCGCAAGACCGACCGTGGCAGGGACGTGTTCATTAACTTGATCAAGAAAGACTTGAAAGCCTACGGCATACAGGGAGTGATTCTTCCGCTCGTCAACGGCAAGAGCCCGTTCAAAGGCCGGAACACTAGATAATGTTCAACACCAGTACCCCCACTGATTTGCAGGACCGGCTCTTCGAAGCGATCGAGGCAGGCGACCCCAGCGCCGTACGCGCCGCGGTCAAGGCTGGAGCCGATCCCAAAGAAGTGCGGATCGACCGCGGGAACCGGATAGCGCCACTGATGGAGGCGTTCCAGTTCCGGGACCAAGACCCGAAGCATGCGGTGATCCGAGCGCTGCTGGTGGCCGGGGCCGACCCAAACATCGACGCGTTCGTGTCAGACTGCATCGATGAAGACCGGCTGTCGTTGGCCAAGCTGCTGCTCAAACACGGAGCAGACCCGGACGGGGCGTCGAGTTTCGGCGAGCGGCGTGAAGAGAGTGAGCTGTTCGCAACGCTGTTGATCGACGCCGTCCGGCAGGGCAAGCCCACCTTCGTGAAAGCGTTACTTCAGGCGGGGGCCGACCCCAATCGGCATGACGACCGCGACGAGAGCGCGCTGTTGGCCGCGCGGGTGAACGAGGACAAGCGGTGTATCAAGCTGTTGGAAGAGGTTGTGTCGGAGGAGGAGCGGGCTTGGGTTGAGGAACGGGTAGGCCCGGCCTATCAGGCGAAGGTGGAGTTGGACAAACGATTAACTGAGTCAATGCACGCGGGGGATACGGAGTTGACTTTGGCCTTGATTCGCGAGTCGGGGCGACGGTTGGATACAAGACTGCTCACCCATCAAACGCTACCATTGGAAGAAGCGTTCGATGCATACCTAGAGCACTGCTGTCCGGGGGAGCCAAAGAGTGGTCGGTATCTTGTACAGATCGAGGGGCTATTTGATCTAGGTGCTCCGGTAGGTCAGGGGTCATACACGCCGCCGATTCACAAAGCGTGTCACTTGCCTGCCGATCGACTCGACCTTTTTGAGAGGATGCTTGCGTCGCTGACAGACCCGAATGTGTTGACTAGAACAGATCGAGAGACGGCGCTGTTTGCCGCGGTGTCCGCTAGCGCGGCCGAACCATGTCGCTTGCTTCTCGAACGCGGAATCGATCCGAACCATCGAGACATCCGTGGTCACACGGCCCTGCATATCGCCCGAGAAATGGAACGGTTTGAAGGTCCGAATCCTTGCGTGCCTGTATTGCTAGCGGCTGGGGCGAAGGAATAGTCGCCGACCTCGTTTAGGGCCGATGACTCGCTCGAGCTCCCGACCGACTCACTGAGCGCAGAGGCTTACTACGAAGGTTCCGAGTTCATTTTGTGTTTCGTCTAAAAAGGAACGTCAATACAACGATGGGGGCGCGGAAGTATGGGGCGACGGTAGTTGGCCGGCGGAGCGAAGAGTCCCGCACCGATCGTGAGTGCTTGGCTAAACCTTGACCGAAGGCGAGCCAAGTCAGCCCCGGCTCGGTGGATGATTGCGGAGCCGACCGAGTCGTTGCGGCTCGACGCGGTGTCGAGCACTCTGCCCGCGGGTGTGAAGCCGTTCTGGCCCGGCGGCCCGACAGCCCTCGATTTAGGCGAGGGCGCGGGGCGTGGCCAATGCGGGCGAGAGGACTCGAACCTCCACGGGTGTTACCCCACCAGAACCTAAATCTGGCGCGTCTGCCAGTTCCGCCACGCCCGCGTGACGGTGGCATCCTAACGCACCCGTTGGGCCCGCGGCGTCCCGATAACCGCACGGCGGACAGAGTCTTTCTGCAACGGCCGGCCTAACCCATTCCCGGCGTCGGGCCGATATGACGCTTGACGGGGGGGCTGCCTTGAGGAGCCCAGGGGATGCGGATTTTTGTCCTTGACGACGACCCAGCCATCCTGAAGCTGGTCGCCAACGTACTGCGGAGCTCCGGGCACGAACCGGTCTTGGCCACCGATGCCGCTGAGTTCGACGCGTTGGACGAAAAGCCGGACGCCGCGATCGTGGATTGGCACCTCGGGGACCAGACCTGCGAAGCCGTCGTGGCCGAGCTTCGGGCGAAGCACGTCGGGCTACCCGTCCTGATCATAACTGCCGACAGCGACCTGGACCTGATCCAGCGAGCGCTCTCGCTGGGCGCTCGCGGCTGGTGGCTGAAGACCACGGGCGTTGAAAACCTTCGTCGGCAACTCGGCGACTTCTTGAACCAGACCCAGCGCGCGGCGGGCTGACTCGGGGGATCGAAGAGGAACAGAAAACCCGCGGCAACGGCGGACCGTAACCGCGGGCTCGAAGGGGGTGGGTAGTCCTCGTCACGCAGGTTCAGCCTGCGCACCACACTTACCGATGTGCAACCGGCTCGGCTACGCTGGTATTCCATGTTTGGTTGGAAAAAGCCGCGAACCACGAAGCCCCCGCCGGACCCCGGAACCCCCGCCGTCGTGGTCGTCGGCCATTGCGGCCTCGACGGCCCGGCGTTGGTGCGGATGGCGTCGGCGTTGCCGGGCGTCCAGGCGGTCCGGGTGAACGGCGACAAGGACCTGGCTCCGTACATCCGGCCCAACGCGTTGCTGCTCGTCAACCGTGTGCTGGAAGGGCGGTTCGCCGCCGATTCGGGGATTGACCTGATCCGACAGATCACGTCGGCCGAAGACGCACCGCGGGCGATGCTGGTCTCCAACTACGACGACGCGCAGGCCGAGGCGGTCGACGCCGGAGCGCTTCCCGGGTTCGGCAAACGTGAGATGGGGTCCCCGGCTATCACCCAACGCATCGCTGACGCGCTGCCAAGCACCGCGCAAGACGCTCGCTGAATCCGGTGGGCGAGGCTTCGCAACCGCGTCGAACCCGACCCCGCTTCTTGGTACAACCGGGTGATGGGCAAGCGGCACCCTTGGGCCCGCCTGGGCGACGACGACCTGCTGGACCTGCGGTTCTGTGACCTCGGGTTGTCTCTGGTGGGCACGCCCGTCGCGCAGCAGGTCGATCGACTCTACGCCGAGCTACGCAGGCGCGGCATCGCGCGCTTCCGTCCGCATTGCTGGCTGAGCAATGAGTGGTTCAGCCCCGACGGGGTCCCCGGCATCGCCGTGCCCTTCTACCTCGCGCACCCGCGCCTGGTCCGGCTCGAGAAATCGCAGATGCTCCAGGCTGAGGGGGCCAGCCCCTTGCAGTGCCGACGCATCCTCCGGCACGAGACCGGACACGCGATCGATACCGCGTACCGACTGCACCGGCGCAAGGGGTGGCGGGAACACTTCGGCTCGTTTGCTGAGCCGTACCCATCGCACTACACACCCCGGCCCGGGTCACGGAAGTACGTCGTCAACCTGCCCGCCTGGTACGCCCAGGCCCACCCCGCCGAGGACTTCGCCGAGACCTTCGCCGTGTGGCTCCGCCCCGGGCAGCGGTGGAAGAGCGAGTACCGGGGCTGGCCCGCGTTGCGCAAGCTCGAGTACGTCGACGCGTTGATGCACGAGATCGGGGAACAGCCGCCGCCCGTCCGGAGTCGGAAACAGGTGGAGCCGCTGTCCGCCGACCGGCGCACGCTGCGTGAGCACTACCGCGCGAAGCGGCTGTTCTACGGCGATGAGTTCCCCGACTTCTACGACGCCGACCTGCGGAAGCTGTTCTCCGACGACGCGCACTTCGCGGACCAGCCGACCGCGGCGTCTTTCCTCCGCCGGGCCCGCAAGCCGCTGCGTGACGACGTGGCCCGGTGGACCGGCGCCCACCCGTACACGGTCGATCAGGTGATCCGCGACATGATCGACCGGTGCAAGGAGTTGAAGCTCCGGCTCGCCGTGCCCGAGGACGAGGCCGTGAAAGAGGCGACGCTGATGGTCTGCGTTAACACCGCCCACTTCCTCCACACGGGCCACCACCCGGTCGCGCTGTAGGCATCGCTGGAAGCGCCGATGGACGCGGATGAACGCCGATAAAACCTGAGGAATTCATGCAGATAAACGCTCCGGTGGTGGCCTTCACATCCGGTCGATGAACCATGGCCGACTCTTGATGCCTTGTATCGGTGTTTATCCGCGTTCATCCTTGGTTTAAAAAAATTTGAAGAAACACCGCGTCATCCTGCTCGTCCACGGCGACCTGATCCCGCCGGACTCGGCCGAGGGGTTCTCCGACAAGGAGATGGCCCCGTTCAAGACCGAGTACGACGTGATGGTCACGCTGCGCGAACTGGGGCACACGGTCTGGCCGATCGGCGTGACGTCGGACCTCGCGGGTATCCGTGCCGCGGTCGACCACTTGGCGCCCGACCTCGCGTTCAACCTGCTCGAAGAGTTCGACGGCGTCGGGGTTTACGACGCCCACGTGGTCTCGTACCTC
>JANQPR010000095.1 GCA_028285385.1 Phycisphaera sp. | reverse complement strand
TGGCGGACCTCGACGCCGCCGTGGAGGAGAAACGCCGCGCCGCCGAGGCCGCGTCGCGGCTCCGGCACGTCTTTCAGCAGCGCGTCGGCGAGCGTCCCGGGGTGTGCGAAGCCATGCTGGGCACGCTGCTTTACGCCGAGTCGTTCTTCGAGGCGTTGCGAGACTTGATCGCGGGGTTCGCGGCGTTCCGGAGGTTCCGAAGCTCCAAACGCCCGGGCGATGCAGAGGAAGTCCGCCGCCGCCTGCTCCAGGCGCAGTCGCACTGGAACCATCACACGCAGCGGCACGGCAACCTGCGCGGCGCCGCCAGCCCGTTCCGCGAGGTCGGCCTCTGGGAACTCACTCAACAAATGATCGCCGACGTCACGACGCCGGTGTGAACGGCAGGGCGTTGGTCGTGTTGGTCAGGGGCAGCCGGACCGCACTGGCCCGACCCCTTATCATCACGGCATGACCGCCCTCGACACCGCCGCCACCGCGACCAATGTCCGCCGGGTCCACCGGGTCGAGGTCTGGGCGAAGCGTGCGGCCGATGACGCTCACGCCGCGCGCGTCCTGGCTCAGGCTCGGGCCGAGTTCCCGGGCGTCACCGACGTGCGCCACGCCGAGGTCTTCTTGATCGAAGCCCCGCTGTGCGAGTTACAGCGAGAAGCCCTCGCCGCCGAGCTGCTGGCCGACCCGGTCACACAACACGCCGCACCGGGTAGCGGCGAAGTGGGCGGCAACACCATCTCGATCGAGGTCCACCCCCAGCCCGGCGTCATGGACCCGGTCGCGCAGTCGACCGAGGCCGCGATCCTCGACCTGCTCCCGGATCTATCGTCCGACAGCGTCGCCGTCCGGACGGGGCAACGTTACGACTTCACCCACGACGGGTCGCTGTCGGCCGAGCGGGCGATGGCGTTTGCCGAGTCGCACCTGGGCAACCCGGTCATCGAGTCGTTCTTTGCCGAGCCCTATTGTCCGGATGCGTTCCCGGCCGGTCAGCACTACGACTTGCAAGTCACGCACGTCCCGCTGTGCGACTTGGACGATGAGGCGATGGCCAAGCTCTCGCGCGAAGCCCACCTGTTTCTTTCGCTCGAAGAGATGCGGACGGTCCGCGGACACTTCCGCGCCATCGACCGGGAGCCCACGGACATCGAGCTCGAGACCATCGCCCAGACCTGGTCCGAGCACTGCGTGCACAAGACGCTTAAGAGCACGGTACGCGTCACGGGCGACGCGGAATCCCTCGCCATCTTCCGCAGCAAGCCCGGGCACGAAGCCAACGACGACGGTCTCGCCCGCACCATCACGATCCACAACCTGCTGAAGTCCACCGTGGCCGCGGCCACGTTCGCGCTGCGTGACCAGGCAACCGACCAAGGCGGGAAGGGTGACTGGCTTGTCTCCGTCTTCGACGACAACGCCGGCGTCGTCAAGCTCGACGAGTCTCACGGTGTTGCCATCAAGGTCGAGACCCACAACCACCCCTCGGCAATCGAGCCCTACGGCGGCGCCGCCACCGGCATCGGCGGCTGCATCCGCGACATCGTCGGCACCGGGCTCGCCGCCAAGCCGATCGCGAACACCGACACCTTCGCCGTCGCCCGGCCCGACTTCCCCGCCGACGACCTCCCGGACGGCGTGATCCCGCCGCGGCGCATCCTCGAGCAGGTCGTCGCCGGCGTCCGCGACTATGGCAACCGTATGGGCATCCCCACCGTTAACGGCGCGGTGCTCTTCCACGACGATTACCTCGCCAACCCGCTCGTCTTCGCCGGCTGCGTCGGGCTCATCCCGCTCGACAAGTGTTTTGGCACCGTCCGCCCCGGCGACCGCATCGTCGCCCTTGGCGGGCGCACCGGGCGCGACGGCATCCACGGCGCCACGTTCTCCTCCGCCGAACTCACCGACTCCCACGCCGACGAGTTCGGTCACGCCGTGCAGATCGGCAACGCCATCACCGAGAAACAGGTCCTTGACGTCATCCTCCGCGCTCGCGACCACGACGCCGGCTGCCTGTTTTCCGCCATCACCGACTGCGGTGCCGGAGGCTTCTCCAGTGCTATCGGCGAGATGGGTGAGAGGGTCGGCGCCGACGTCCACCTCGAACGTGCGCCGCTCAAGTACGACGGGCTGACCTATGATGAAGTCTGGATCAGCGAGGCCCAGGAGCGCATGGTGCTCTCGGTCCCGCCCGGCAATGTCGCCGCGCTCCGCCAACTCTGCGAGCAAGAGGACGTCGAGCTCTGTGACCTGGGCGCTTTCGGGCACACCAACGACGGGCAGCCGACGCTGCGTTTGAGTTTCCGCGGCACCATCGTCGGCGAGTTGCCCATGCCGTTGCTGCACGACGGCATCCCGATGCCGACGCGCGACGCGACTTGGACGCCGACACCCACCGGTCCGACGCCGAGCATCGACGGCATCGACATCGGCGCTGCGCTGCTCAAGCTCCTCGCCCACCCGAACATCGCCAGCAAGCACTGGGTCGTCCGCCAGTACGACCACGAAGTGCAGGGAGGCAGCGTCGTTAAGCCGCTGGTTGGCCCGATGCAACTCGGCCCGTCCGACGCCGCTGTGCTTCGGCCCAAACTCGGTAGCGAGATTGGTGTCGCCCTCGCCAACGGCGTCTGCCCGTGGCTCTCGGAGAAGACGCCCGGCGGCGACTCGTACCAGGCCACGCTGCACGCGATCGACGAGGCCGTCCGCAACGCCGTGTGCGTCGGCGCCGACCCGAATCGGATCGCGATCCTCGACAACTTCTGTTGGCCGAGTTGCGACGACCCCAAGGCGATGGGCACGCTCGTCCGCGCCGCCGAGGCGTGTTTCGACGGTGCGATGGCGTTTGGAACGCCCTTCGTCTCGGGCAAGGATTCGCTGCACAACCAGTTCACCGCCGAAGACGGACGACTCATCGCGATCCCGCCGACCCTGCTCGTCACCGCGCTGGGCATCGTGCCCGACGTGGGTCGTTGCGTCACGATGGACGCCAAGCAGCCGGGCAACGCGCTGTTCCTCGTCGGCTCGACCGACCCGCGCCTAGGCGGCTCGCACGTCGCCGCCGTCCTCGATGCGGACGCCGGCCCGATCCCGACGGTCGACCTCGACGCCGGGCCAAGCCACGCCGTCGCGGTCGCCACGCTCATCGCCGATGGCCAGGTGCGTTCAGCCCACGACTGCTCGGAGGGCGGCCTGCTCGTCGCCGCCGCCGAGATGGCGTTCTCCGGGGGCGACAACGGCGTCGGCATCGACCTCGACCTGACGCATCAACCGGTCGTTTCGTCTTGCGGTCTCGCCGTTCGTGCCTTCGCCGAAACCGCGTCGCGATACTTGCTCGAAGTTGAGCCCCAACACGTCGGCGCGGTAATCGAGTCCTTCCGCGCCGCCGGTGTCGCCTTTGCCCAGGTCGGCATGTTCGCCGAGCACGACCGCCTCACACTCCGCGACGCCCACGCCGGCCGAGTCCTCGACGTCGCGCTTACCGAACTCCGCGACGCCTGGCGCGGCACGCTCGACTGGTAAGCCAGCCGCATCCGACGCGCCATGCCCGACGCCTCCACCACGCTGTACCTCATCGACGGGCATCACCAGTTCTTCCGCGCCTACTTCGCCATCCGCGGGGGCATGACCAGCCCCGTCACCGGTGAGCCCACCAACGCGACCTTTGCCTACACGGCGATGCTGCTGAAGCTCTTCAAGGACTACGAGCCGACGCACGTCGCGCTGGTGATCGACACCCCCGAGCCCACGTTCCGCAACGAACTCTACCCGGAATACAAAGCCCAGCGTGACGACCCGCCGGAGGACTTCGAGCCGCAGATCCCACGCATGATCGAGATCACGCGGCGCTTCGGCATCCCCGTCTTTGGGGTGCCGGGTGCCGAGGCCGACGACGTGATGGCCACGCTCGCGACCCGACTCACCGCCGCGGACGCGAACCTGCACGTCCGACTGGTTTCGAAGGACAAAGACCTGGAGCAGGTGCTGTCGGACCGGGTCACACTCTTCGACGTTCAGGAAGGCAGCGAACTCGACGTCCCCGGGCTTAAAGACAAGCGCGGCATTACGCCCGGGCAGGCGATTGATTATCAGGCCCTGATCGGCGACAGCATCGACAACATCCCCGGTATCAAGGGCGTCGGACCTAAGACCGCGGTGAAGCTCCTGGACAACTTCGCCAACCTCGACGGCCTCATCGCCGGCGTTGACCAGCTCAAGGGCAAGCAAAAGGAGAACGTCGCGGCGGCGATTGATTCGGGACAGCTCGCGCTGTCGAAGAAGCTCGTCACGCTCCGTCAGGACGTCGACGTCGAGTTCGATCTCGAAGAAACGCGTGTTGAAGTCGGCCGCATCGACGCAACGCAACTCGAAGAGGACTTCCGGAACCTCGGCTTCAACCGCCACCGCCGCGATCTGGCTGAGCTCGTCGGCGGCGAGAACGACACGAGGACCGGCGAGATCATCGAAAAAACCGATCCGCAGATCACAGACGAGGGCGTCGCCGGGTTCGGTCTCTTCGCACAAGGTAAGGGCGACGAATCGGCCAGGACTATCCGCGCCGAAGGCGATTACCGCTGTATCCGCACCACGGAGGAACTCGCCGAAATCGTCGCCTCCGTCCGGGAGGCGGGCCTGGTCGCCGTCGACACCGAGACCGTTGGCCTCGGTCACAACGCGGCGTTGTGTGGCGTCTGCCTGGCTTGGCGGCCGGGCGCCGGCGTGTACATCCCGGTGCGTTCGCTCGAACCGGAGGGGCATCTCGACACGGCAGTGGTGATCGACGCGTTGCGTCCCATACTCGAAGACGGGTCCATCAAGAAGTACGGGCACCACCTGAAGTACGACCTGCATGTCCTGCGCCGCGCCGGGAGCGAGGTCCACGGCGAGGTCTTCGATTCGATGATCGGCGCGTTCCTCTGCAACGCGCCGGGCATCGGCATGGACGACCTCGCGCTCGCGGAACTTGGTCGTCGCTGCATCCCGATCACGGACCTGATCGGGCACAAGCCGCGGAAGAAGTCCGACCCGCCGCAGAAAACGATGGACCAAGTCTCGCTCGACGCCGTTACGCCGTACGCCGCCGAGGACGCCGACGTCTCGCTCCAACTCTGTCGGCGGTTCGAGAAGCGTTGTGAAGACCTTGGAGTCGCGGCGCTGGCGCGGGACGTCGAGATGCCGCTGATCGCGGTGTTGCACCGGATGGAAGCGGCGGGCATCCGCGTGGACCCGGACATCCTCGCGACGCAGCGGGAGCAGCTCGACACCCGCGCCACGGAGTTGCGTCGCGCCGTGCTTGACGCCGCGAAGGAAGACTTCAACCCAGACTCCCCGAAGCAACTCGGCGAGGCCTTGTTCAACTCGCTCGGCTTCCCGGTGATCAAGAAGACCAAGACCGGCTACTCGACTGACGCCGAGGTGCTGGAGAAGCTCGCCGACATGTCGGTGGATGAGTTGCCCGATGTTCCGCATGCCGCGCGGGCAATCCCGGCGATGATGGTTGAGTACCGGATGCTGACCAAGCTGGTCGGCACCTACTTCGAACAGCTTGCCGAGGCGATCGAGCCCGACGGTCGCGTGCACGGCACGTTCCACCAGACCGGCGCGGCGACGGGGCGTCTGTCTTCTTCCAACCCGAACCTGCAGAACATTCCGATCCGAACGGACGTCGGCCGGGAGATCCGTCGGGCATTCGTCGTCGAGCCCGGGCACACGCTGATCGCCGCCGACTACTCGCAGATCGAGCTCCGGGTGCTAGCGCACCTGTCGGAGGACGCGGCGTTGCTCGAGGCGTTCCGTGACGACCGCGACATCCACCGGGCCGTCGCGGCGGAGGTGTTCGGGGTCGCGCTTGACGACGTGACCGGCGAGCAACGCGCTCAGGCCAAGATGATCAACTTTGGCATCATTTACGGCATCACGGCGTTCGGCCTGGCCCGACGCGTCGAGAACCTGGACAACAAAGCCGCCGAGCAACTGATCGCCGACTATAAGGCCCGGTTCACCGGCATCGATCGTTTCTTTAGGCAGTGCGTCGAGCAGGCCCGCGAACACGGCCACGTCACGACGGTGCTTGGCCGACGCCGTCCGATCGCCGAGATCGACGCCCGCAACCCGCAGCGCCGCGCGCTCGCGGAGCGTCTGGCGATCAACTCGGTGGTGCAGGGCAGCGCCGCCGACCTCATCAAGCTCGCGATGGTCAACCTGCAACGCCGGATCGAGAACGAGGCGTTGCCGTGCCGGATGCTCCTGCAGATCCACGACGAGCTCGTGGTGGAGTGCCCGGTTGGGGAAGTTGAAGGGGTGCGTCAGGCCGTGGTCGAGACGATGGAGAAGGCAATGGACCTGCGTTGCCCGCTGCGGGTCGCCGCCGGCGTGGGACCGGATTGGTACGAGGCGAAGTGAGCACGTGACAGACCGCCTCGCCCAGCTTGTCGACTCGAAGCCGTTCAAGCGGATCGTGCTGATCCTGATCCTGTTCGCGGCGGCGCTCGTCGGGCTGGAGACGTCGCCGGAGCTGATGGCCAGCCACGGCAAGCTGCTCAAGACGATGGACCGCGTCGTCGTCTGGCTGTTTGCGCTGGAGGCGCTGGTCAAGATGGCGGCGCACGGGCGTCGATTCTACCGGTACTTCCTGGACCCGTGGAACGTCTTCGACTTCGTCATCGTCGTGGTGTGCTTCCTGCCACTGCAGAGCCAGTACGCCGCGGTGCTGCGCCTGGCACGGGTGCTGCGGACACTCCGCCTGGTTTCGGGCATCCCGAAGCTGCAACTGCTCGTGGGTTCGCTGCTGAAGTCGATGCCGGCGATGGTATACGTCGGCGCGTTGCTGGGGATCATGTTCTATGTCTACGCGGTGCTGGGCGTGTTCTTGTTCGGCGCGAACGACCCGGTGCACTTCCGTGACCTGCCGAAGGCGCTGTTGACGCTGTTCCGCGTGGTCACGCTCGAAGACTGGACCGACGTGATGTACATCCAGATGTACGGCTCGGACCAGTACGACTTCCCCCCGCAGGACCGGCAGCGGTTCGAGTTCGAGTCGCGCGGCCGGCCGCTGGTCGGGGCGCTTTACTTCGTGTCGTTTGTCCTGTTGGGCACGATGATCATGCTCAACCTGTTCATCGGCGTGGTGATCAAGAGCATGGAGGAAGCCGAGGACGAACAGAACCGGGCAAAGCGGGAGAAGAGCCTCCACGCCGACGGGCACCTCACGGCGGCCGAGGAGCTGGTGCTGATGGAGGAACGGGTCGACGAACTGGCGTCCCAGGTGCGGTCGGTCCGGCACGCGCTCGAGCGGCGCGCGAAGAAGCCCTGAGCCGGCGTTCACGGCAGGCGTTGAATGATCGAGCCCGGCAGCGGCGGTGTAGCGCCGACCCGCCCGGCGACGAACGCGCCCAGGTGGTTCGCGAGGTCCAGCGCGGGCTGGATGTCGAACCGGCCCGCGGGCTGCCGGACCAGCGCGGCGAGTAGCCCCGCCGAGCACGCGTCCCCGGCGCCAACGGTGTCGGCGTCGGGTTGGCGGTCGTACGAGACAAGCTCTCCTTGGTCCCAGCCGTCGCGTGTGAGCGCCGCGGTGCCGTCTTTGCCCCGCGTCAGGATCACCGCGCGCAGGCCGAACTGCTTGAGCAATGCGTCGGCGTCCGCGGTGCCGGTCAGATCGCAGACCGTTTCGAGCTCTTCGTCGTTGAGCTTGACGATGTCGGCGGCGTGGCAGCCGGCCGTCAGAACCTCGGTGTCGTAGAAAGCGTTGCCGTCAGAAGCCCGGAGATTGACGTCGAAGAGCTTGATCGCATCCGAGGCGGCGTCGAGGAAGGCACGGATCGTCGCGCGGGACGTCGCGTGCCGTTGCGCGAGAGAGCCGAAGGCGACGGCGTCACACTGTTTGGCCAGGTCGGTGAGGTCGGGCGTCAGCGTGAGGTGGTCCCACGCGCTCGGGTCGGCGATGTGAAAGGCGTGGGAGCCGTCGTCAAACTGCTCGACGTCGACGCGGCCGGTCGGGACGGGGGCGTCACGCTGGAGGAGAGTCGGGTCGAGTCCGAGTTGCTGCGCGTCGGTCAGTAGTTGCTGCCCCAGGTTGTCGTCCGCGACGCGTGAGACGGCGACGCCACGGCCGCCGTGCGGCGACAGGAGCCGGTTAGCGTGCACGGCGACGTTCAGCGGCGCGCCACCGAGCCGCGGGCCGCTGTCGAACACGTCGTAGAGCGCTTCGCCGATGCCGACGACGCACGGGCGGGCGGGGCGTTCAGCCATGGATCAATCCGGTCGGGTAAGCGAGGTCTTCCAGCGCAACCGCGGCGTCAGTTGTCGTCGTGTCGGCGGCGGGCGTAGCGGCCCTTGAACTGATCGAAGACCGACAGCGTTCTACGTGCGATGCCAGTCCAGCCGAAGGTGCGCCGGGCGAAGCGTGCGCCCTCGACGGTCAGTGTGTCGCGGAGCCACGGATACTGCATCGGCATGCTGAGCGCGGCGGCGAACTCGCCGGGGCGCTTGGGGTCGGCGACGAGTGCGTGTTTGCCGAACTCGATCTGCTCGAAGAGCCCGCCGTGCGTGGTCAGCACAGTCGGCGTGCCGCAGGCCATCGCCTCGACCGCGGTCATCCCGAACGGCTCGTACCGCGACGGCAGCGCAAACACGCCCGGTACCCGGTAGTAGTCGGCGAGGTCTTCGTCGGGGATGTACCCCAGCCATTTCACCGACCGCGCGACGCCGGCTTCCTGCGCGGCCTTCTTCCACTTGGCCAGCAGTTTCTTGTCCTGGGCGGAGTTCGCGCCCGCCGCGAGGACGAGGCGGGCCTTGGGCTGGAGCTTCTTGAGTTGCGGCAGCGCTTTGATGATCAGGTCGTAGCCCTTGTTGTGCGCCGCACGGCCGACGACGTAGACGTCCGTGTCGCGGATGCCGTGCTTCTCGCGGAGTTGGTCCAACTGCTTCGGCGGAACCGGCGTGAAACGGCCCTCGTCGATGCCGGGTGGGATCATCGTCACGTGGTCGCGGGGCAGCTGGTACTCGTCCTCGATCAGGTCGACCTGCTGCTCGCTGGTGGCGATGACATGGTCGCAGGACCGGTACAGCACGAACTCTTTCTGGATGCGTTCCTCGAAACGCAGGCCGCCGCCCTCGCCGGCCTCTTTGGCGCCCTTCATGCGGTGCCGCTTCCACCAGCCCAGCGAGTGCGGCGTGTGGATGTGCGGGATCTGCAGTTCTTCGGCGATCTTCTGCCCGCCGGCGCCGGCGTCCCAGTAGTGGCTGTTGACCACGTCGTACTTCAGTCCACGCTTGCGGATGACCGCGAGCGTGTTGGTAACGAAGTCGCCGAGGTGGTCGTGCATGTCCTCCTTGCGGATGAACCTCGCGCCGCCGAACGGGACGCGGAACACGCGGAGGTTGGCGTTGACCTTGTCCTGGTCCGGCTGGTCCTCGAACTGTCGGGTGAGGACGTCGACCGTGTACCCCAGCCGTGCGAAGCGTTTGGCCAGCTCCAGGACGAAGACGACTTGCCCCCCGGTGTCGGGCTTGCCGAGCTCGGGCTCGGCGGCGACGTAGCCGTGGAGCGAGATCATCAGAACGGAGCCTTGCGGGGCGGACGACATTGGGGTGGGCCTTTCGTGTCTCTCAGGGATGCCACGGTTCGGGTGATGCAGTCGATGGGAGCGATGCGAAGTGGCGGAGCCCTTCGAGCACACCGGCCGCGTGGTGGGCGCGGGCGCGGTAACTCCGATCGGGGGGCATGGCCGTGATCAGTTCGTCACGGGCGTTGCCGACAGCAATCGCGTGGGGGGCGGTCTGAAACATCGCGAGATCGTTGGCAGAGTCGCCGGCGACGACGAGGTGATCAGCGCTTACGCCGTGCTCGCGTCGGAAGTGTTCGTGGACGAACCGCGTCGCGTGGTCCTTGCCCGCGTCGGGCGGGAGGATGTCGAGGTCGTCCGCGCCGGACGCGATGATTCGGCAGGGCAACCCCCGTTCTGCCAAGGCGTCGCGAACCTCTTCCTGCGCGCTGCCCCGCGGGACCGCGAAGCTCGCCTTAAACGCCGTCTGAAACTCGGCGTCGTGCGGCGTGTGCCCAAGAGCGGTGACGGCTTCGGCAATGTCGTCACGGGGCCAGCCCTCGAACCGAGCCGACCAAACGCTAGACGGGATACCGTCGAAACGGACCTCGGTTCCCATGGCCGTGACGACCGCGTCAATCGGGAACCCGGGCGGGAACACTTCAGCGACGGTGCGGTCCACGCTCGCCGCCGGGCGAGACGAGTTGAGCGCGACAAACAGCTTGTCACGACGAGACTCGATGGCTTCGCCTAGCGATTGCAAGGCCGCGGCGTCGCCGGTCAGCGTGTCGTCGACGTCGCTGATGAGTAACCAGACCGTTTCGGGTTGGTCGGTTTCGGGGGCCATAGCGCGTGCGATGGTTTACTTGACGGCCTCCGGCGTGGTAGCCGACGCTTCGGCAAGGTCGGGCATCGGCTGCGTGGCGGCGGACGTGTAGATGGGGCCGCCCGGCTGCTCCTGTTGCGGTGGCTTGAGCCGTTCGACGGTCATCCCGTCGAGCTCGATCTTGGCCGACTCGGTATAGAACCCGATCCGCCCTTCGCAGAACGTGTCGTCGACCAGGCTCAGCGTGACGTACCCGTTGATTGACACCTCGAGGTACATCCCGTGGGCGAGCACCTCCAGCTGCCACGGCCCTTCGTCGCGGCTGACGAAATACCCCGCCTGCAGTTGCTCGTACTTGAACGCGTGTTCGGAGTCCGGGTGGCTGTTCGCGCCCCACGCCCGGATCTGCGCGACACCCTTAAACAGGTCGAGCGACAAGTAGTACCCGTTGCCCTCTTCGTCGACCCGGAGCACGACGCCGCACTTGCCCGAGCCCTCGAGGCCGATCGTCGCCCGCAGCCGGACGCTTTCGAAGTCGCTCGGCATCAGGAACGCCTCGTACCCGCTGGGGCAGTGCAGGTGCATCTCTTGCGCCGTTCCCGTCGCCTCGCCGAGCGGGTTGCTGAACAGGCGCTCGAGGCCCGCGGGGTTCGGTACGTCGCAGTCTTCGGTGACGAACGCGTCGAAGCCCCAGTACGTCATCAAGCGCAACCGGCCGGTCTCATCGGTCACCAGCTTCTTGGGCGGCGGGAGCACCTTCTTCGAGATCTCCCGGCCGTAGTGCACCTCGGTCTTCGAAAAGAAGTTGTAAAGGAGCAGCCCGCCGGGGTGGTGGCACACACGGGCGGCGTAGTTGCCGCGGGGCAGCAGCACGTTGTCGAAGAAGTTGAGGTACGGGCCGTCCATCTCGTCGGCGTACCAGTAGTGGACCTTCGTGTCCTCGCGGATCGAGCCGAGCAGGAAGTACCGGCCGTCGATCTGGAACAGGTTGGGCACCTCGACGTCGTCGTACAGCCGGGGGTGATGCAGCGGTGCGGCGAACTCGAACTTGCCGGGCTCAATCTCGCTGGCCAAGCCGACGCAGCCCCGCCGCACCAACGGCCCGTTCTTTACCCGTGCCGCCGACAGCAACACCCTCCGGCCGCTGCCCGGGTCACGGAAGAAGAACGGGTCGCGGAAGCTGACCCACTGCCGACCCTCGTCGACGCTGGACTCGTAATGCTCGCCCGTGATCTCGACCGGGTAGCCGTTGTGGTCCTGTTTCTCCCAGTGCAGCAGGTCGGTCGACGTCGCCAACCCGACGCGTTGCACTCGGCCGTACTCGCGGCGCGACAACCCGGTGTAGAACATTCGCCACCGGCCGGCCTCGTCGGGGTCGGCGCTGACGTGCATCGTCCAGAGCATGTCGTCGTCCCACGACCCCGGCTCGCCGACGAACAACGCGTTCTTCACCCGCCGCCAGTTCAGCCCGTCGTCACTCACGGCGTGGGCGATGAAGTCGTGGTTCGGCAGCACCAGGTGAAACAGGTGGAACTGCCCGTCGTGGAAGAGCACGTCCACGTCGCCGATGTCGGACCGCAGGAAACCGCTCGAGGCGTACATGGCCCCACCATAGGCGGGATCGCGCGGCGCGACCAACCGAGACGCGGTGGTTGCCGATCCCGCGGACTATTCGGCCGTGAAGAAGCGCTGGTCGGTCCCGCCGGGGCCGATCGTCGCGCGGGTCGCCGCGCCGCACTTGGGGCAGCGGCCCTCGTACGCGTTGCCCGCAGGGTTGCGGTACAGCCGGGCGTAGGCGTGGCAGCACCGGAAGTGGATCGCGATCCAAGGGCGCCGACCGTTGTGGTCGGAACGGCGACCGGAGCCCTCCGGCGTCGTCTGGCCCGTCGGCTGCAGCCCTTCGATATCGAGGATGTAATCGCGATCATCCACGGAAGCGGTATCGACCAATCGGGCACCGCTGGTTGATGCGCCGGGCTCCTTGGCCGGTCAATCCACCAGCGCGTCGGCGTCGACCGGGGCGGCCTGGTCCAGCGGGGCGGCCCCGGTGATCGTGAGCATGCGGTCCAACGCGACACGGGACCAGTGCCGGGCGTCGGGGTGGACGCTGACGCGGTTGACGACACGGCCCGCCGCGAGTTCGTCGAGCACCCAGAGCAGGTGCGGCGGGTCGATGCGGATCATCGTGGTGCACAGGCACTGGCACTCGGAGAGGATCCGGGCCGTCACGCCTCGCTTCGCCGCCTGGTCGCAGAGCCGTTGCACTAGGTGCACCTCCGTGGCGATCGCCCACTTGCTCCCGGGTTCGGCGTCCTCGAGGGCCTTGATGATTCCCTCGGTGCTGCCGGTCAGGTCGGCCTTGCGGCAGACCTCGTAGCTGCACTCGGGGTGCGCGATCACCGTGACGTTGGGCCACTGGGCGCGGATGTCGTCGACGTGTTCGGGCCGGAACAGCTTGTGCACCGAGCAGTGGCCGTTCCAGAGGATGAAGACCGAGTCGAGCAACGCCTCTTCGGGCGCGCCGCCAAGTTCGTCGTGGCTGCGCGGGTCCCACACGCACATCTGCGCGTCGGCGGGGGGGAGGCCCGTCGCGTCGAGCGGCCGGTCGGGGCGGAAGCCGGCGTCGGCGGCGGTGTTGCGCCCGAGGTGCTGGTCGGGGATGAAGAGGACCTTGACTTCCTCGCCGTCGGCCAACGCTTCTTCGCCGCCCGCGAGCGCCCAGTCGAACACCTTGTCGCAGTTGCTCGACGTGCAGACCGCGCCGCCGTGCTGCCCGACGAACGCCTTGATCGCCGCGCTGCTGTTCATGTAGCAGACCGGGATGATTCGGACGCTCCGGTTGTGCCGCTCGTAGAGCGCAGAGAGTTGCTCCCAGGCGTCGACGGTCTGGTCGTAGTCGGCCATGTCTGCCATGCTGCAGCCCGCGCCCATGTCCGGGAGGATGACGGCCACGTCGTCGTCGGTCAGCACGTCCGCGGTCTCGGCCATGAAGTGCACGCCGCAGAACACGACGTGCTTCGCGCCGACCGTCCGCACCCGCTCGGCGGCGAGCTGCGAGAGCTTGAAGCTGTCACCCGTGAAGTCGGCGTGCCGGATCACGTCGTCCCGTTGGTAGTGGTGTCCGAGGATCACGACGTCGCCGGCCAAGTCACGCTTGCGCTGTGAAATCGCCGCGGCGACCGCATCGTCGGGCATGGTCACGTAACGGTCCGGGATCGGGGGCTGCCAAAGCATCGGGAAGGATTCTAGGGCATCGGGGCGTCGCTACACGGTCTGAACCTCCACGGCGAGCGTTGAGCGAGGACGCAGGCCGTGTTTGTGGTTCGGTACGAGGCGGAGTAGTTTGATCGCAACGCGGTGTGTCTCACGTCCTTGTCCCGCGTGTGTCTCGTCCAAACTAAGCATCCTTACCACCTGTCTGAGGGAGTGTTGCGCATGCCCCTGTTCGACGAAGGCCTGGACCCGATGCGTTGGTGGCTGATCGGCGGCGCCGTGCCGCTGTACCTCGTGGCGTTGGCGGGCGTGGTGTGGGCGCTCGTGTCGATCCGGCGTTGCCCGTGGCCGGCGGTGTGTGTCCTGGTAGCGTCGCTGCTGGCCGTGATCGACTGGCTCGTGTTGCCGTTCTTAATGTCGTGGCAGCACCGGCGCGTGTTCGAGTACGGCGAGGGCTGGGAGCTCTTCGAGTTCTGGCTGCGGGCCCACGCGGTGGTGTCTGGCCTGCTGTCCGCCGCGATCTGGGGGCTGATGATCGCCGCGGCGCTGGGGTGGCGTGGGAAGCGTGCCCCGGTGGAGGTTGCGCCGCCGCTCGGACCGGCAACCGCCGCGCCCACCACGCCTCAGGCAACGCCGGCCGCCACACCGCCCGCCGCGCCCCCCGTGGCTTCAACACCCGCGTCGCCACCGCCCGCGCCGATCTCCAAAGGCGTCTTTCTCGGCGTGACGTTTGGCGCGTTTGGGGTGTCGATGTTGTTATCGATCCCGGGCTTGCTGCTCATCTATGGCAGCCGTGACGAAGACGTCCAGATCGCGGGAGCACTTATGTCGTGCGGGTCGGCAATCCCGACCGTGCTCGGCGTCGTGATGCTGCTCATCCTGCTGTACAAGCTCTGGGCCGCGCTGCCGCCGCATTACGCGCGGACCAGCCCAGGCAAGGCGATCGGGTTCCTGTTCATCCCGTTCTTCAACTTCTACTGGGTGTTTCAGGCGTACTGGGGCTGGGCGAAGGACCACAACCGCGCCGCCGATGCGCTGGGCCTCGCGCCGCACCGCGCGTCGGAGGGCCTGGCGCTGGCGATCTGTGTGGTGGCGGTGGCGTCGATCCTGCCCTTCGTCGGGATCTTCCTGGGGCTGGTCAACCTGGTGCTGATGCCTATCTTTTTCAACGGCGCGATCAACGGGGCCAATGCGCTAACCGCGGCGCGCGCCGGGGGGCAGGCTTGACTAAAGTTGTATTGCGGCTCGGGAATGACTTTGCCGCCAACCGCGTTGGCGCAGCAGCATCGGTTTTCTTCGTCACCACCGCCGGAATACCGCTGATGGCCACTTCTCTTCGCCTCGTTGCCCGCACGATGTTTCATGCTGGACACCTGCTGGGCCTGTTGGCCATCTCGGCGCTCGTCCTTGTTGTCGGCTGTGCATCGCCTCCGGCTTCCGATGACGCGAGGCCGGACGCGGGCCACACGAGCGCGAGCACCGAAGGAGAGCACCGGAACCTCGGGCCCGGTGCCCTCGCGCTGCAGGGCTACGACCCCGTCGCGTACTTCCCTGAAGGCGGCGGTGAGGCGGCGAAAGGAAAAATGAGTATCGCGGCCAACCACGCGGGCGCAACATACCGATTCGTCAACGAGGCCAACCGCGACCGCTTCCGATCAAACCCCGCGAAGTACGCCCCCGCCTACGGCGGGTGGTGCGCGTACGCCGTCGCTGACGGGCAGAAGGTCGAGATCAACCCCGAGGCGTTCCTGATCCAAGACGGCCGCTTGCTCGTGTTCTACAACGCGTGGGGAACCGACACTCGCCAGCCCTGGAGCGAAGACCCGACGGGGTATGCGGAACGCGCCGATGAGCGGTGGCAATCAATTGCCTCCGACGGCAAGCGTGAAGACTTCGGAGACCAAACGCGGAAGCGAAAACCCGGCCGGTATTGACGGTCGAATCAGTTTGCACCCCACCTGCCCGCGGTGATGGGAAGCGACCCTCACCCCCGGGAGTGGAAAGGGCGTGCGGTGGCGTCGCTCACCCGGTCGGGTTCGGCCGGGTAGCGGCGTGGGTATGGCTTCACTCCCGCCACCGCTTCTGTCTGCGATGAGCAACCGAGCCGGGCGCGTCGGGTCGATCCCGGTACCAACAGCACGACTCATCCATCGGGGACATTCCTGATAAGCAGGCGTCCGTTGGCTGACGCATGTGACCTTGTCGACCCGCCCTCGCCGTAGTCGATCGAGGGCGTTCGGCACGCTTGGATCGCAAGCACCGCGTCCACCAGCCAAATAGCACACCGGGAGTGAGCATGGAATCCGCGACCGTCCAGCACCTGACGTCGGACCTGTTCCGGATCGACGGCCGCCAACCCGTCCGCGTGATCCGGTTGCCCGCGGACCTGTCCGGTGATCACGCCGAGGTAGTCGGCCTGCAACTCCTGGCCCATAGCGGCGGGGACGCCCTTGTGGCCGTGATCGATCTCGCGGGTGTCGATACGCTGCCGCTGCTGATGCTCGGCCATGTCGTCGACTTCGCCCGCGCGGTGCACCGGCGCGGCGGCTCCGTGGGCTTCGCCGGCCCGACGCCCCCGGTCGCGTGCGTGCTACGCACCACGGAACTCGACACCCTGATCCCGGTCTACACGGACCTCGCCGACGCGCTCCACGATGCGGCGCGTTGAACCAAACGGCTGGTTGGTTACCCCGTCCCGCTGAGCTTCCGTACGGTCTGGTCGAAGCCGCGCACCATCGTGAAGATCAACGCGTAGACGATCATGCCGTACATGCCCGCCGCCGCGACGGCGCCGAACCAAAGCGAGCTGCGACCCACCTCCGGGCTTTGTACGAAGGCGGACACATTCGAGTACGGGTCGATCAGCATGAGCACGTTTGTCGCCGGCGACAGCGCGTTGATGACCGGGCCGACGAACGCGATGTTGGTTGTCGCCATCCCGCCGCAGAGCCCCAGCACCGCCGCCACTGCGCCCAGGATGCCTACCGTCGGCACCACCGCGCCCAGCACGCTCTTGGCCTTCAGGCTCCAACCCATCCCCGCCGCGATGCAGAGCGCCACAAACGGCACCAGCATCAGCGCCAGCAGCACACCCGCCTCCGGCAGCACCACCCACGCGTCCACCACCATCGGCGCCGAGCCGCCGAAGCTCCCCACCGCGCCGCTGCCCGACAGCCCGTCCCAGGCGTAGCGGTACGTGCCGTCGTACCAGCCCGTGACGAAACCCAGCAGCGCGTACCCGCCGACCAGCAGCAGCGTCCCCACCGGCGCCGCGATCAACAGCGACAAGAAGCGCACCAGGCCCCGCAGCTTGCCCCACACGTATTGCCGGGGCGTCACCGGCGTCGTCAGCATAATGTCCAGCGAGCCGTCTTCACGTTCCCGGCTCACGCACCCCGCGCTCATGTAGATCGCGACCAGCACCACCACCGCGACCTCGACCAACAACAGCGCCGCCAGCAGCGCGTGCAGCGTCTCGACTTGCGCCGCGCCGGCGCCGCGGGTCGCGCCCGTCGTCGTCGGCAGTTCCGGCAACTCCCCTCGGTGGAACATCCACAGCAAGACCGCCGCCGCCCCCCACGCGACCACCACAAAACCCCAGCGCGCCAGAATGCCACTGGCGACCTGCCCTCGCGTGTGCGCCTCCCGCCACGCCACCGGGTTGCCGTGGACCAGCCGGTGCGTCCGGAACCGCTCGGCCCCCTTGAGCCGCAGCAACCGCGCAACCCAGCCCGGGGCCGAACCGAAGCCCTGCCCGAACCGCCGCACGAACAGCGAACAACCCGCGATCAAAAACACGCTCACGCCCAGCGTCCACGACAGGAACGCCCGGAACGGCTGTCCCACCCACCACGCGTACCAGCCCGGCCAACCGGCCGTCGCTTCCGGCGGCGGCGGGCCGTAACTTACCGTGCGGATCGAGCTCTCCAGAACCAGCAGCGGGTGCAGGGGCGTCAGCCACGTCGTGTACGGCGACGGGTCCAACGCCCGCAGCAAGAGCACGTCCACCGCGTACCCGCCGACCAGCAGCCCCGCGATCGCGATCACGAACGTGAACACCGCCTTGCGTCCCCCCGCCCGCGCCACGCTCAGCGTCACCGCCACCGCGCCCACCAGCACCGCCGTCGCGCCCGCTACCGCGAACGCCTCCACCACCGCGCCGCCCCGCACCCCGCCGAACACCAGCAGCACCGCGAACAACGGCAGCCCCGACGCCAGCAACACCAGTACGAAGAACAACCGACCCAGCAGCGACCCCAGCACGATCTGGAAGTTCGATAACGGCGTCGTGAGCAGGATGTTGTACGTCCGCCCGGACTGCTCCGACGCGATCGCCCCGGCCATGAACAGCGGCGCCAGCAGGCAGACCCCGATGACCTGCCCATAGGCCACCACCGCGAACACCGCCGACCCGGCCTTGGCCAGCTCGCTCATCGCGACCGACCCCTCCATCGCCCCGCCGGTCAGCATGGTGAACACGACCAGCCCGACCAGCACCGCCAGGTAGCCGACCCGCACAAAGAAGTGCTGCATCCGCCGCGACCCGCCGTGCACGATCCGCCGGACCATCGGGTTCGTCGGGCCGAGGTTGGACAGCCAGGTCAGCAGCGCGGACATCACCGGAGTCTACGGACTAGACCCCGGTCCGTGTTCTCGCCCAGAAGCCAAGCTTGCCTCATGCCGGGTCGCCACGGCACCCGCCAAGCCGGGCCGAATCAACCCTTAGGCCTCACGACCTCGACCCAGTGTTTCGCTTCGACGTTGAGGAAGTCGTGCAGCTGGTGCCGGCAGGAGATGCCGCAGGCGACGACCGTCTTGCCGTCCCGGACCGCGTCGCGGACCGCTGGGAACAGCCGGTCTTCGCCGATCTGCTTCGACAGCTCGTAGTGCTCGTACCCGAACGAGCCCGCCATGCCGCAGCAGCCGGAGTCGACCTCGGTGCAGGCCGTGGCGTCCATCTTCGCGAAGCGCCGCTTGATGGCGGCGGTGCCGAACATCGCCTTCTGGTGGCAGTGCCCGTGCAGCAGCACCTCGCCGGCATCGCTGGTGAGCTCGACGCCTTCCTCGTCGAGGAATATGTCGATCATCTTGACCTGCTCCGACACGCGCTTTGCGAGTTCTACGTCGTCGATCAGGTCTGGCAAGTCGTCCCGCAACGCCGAAGCGCACGACGGCTCCAGGCACAGGATCGGCAGGCCTTGCGACGCGTAGCGGTCCAAGTTCCGGAAGGTCTGCTCGCCAAGTGTCTTCGCCTCGTGCAACAGCCCCTTGGACATCCGCGTCCGCTGGCAGCAGCCGGCGTTGGCGACGATCACCTCGTAACCGCAACCCTCGAGCAACTCGACCGCGGCGACGCCGACGTGCGGCTCCATGTAGTTCGCGTAGGTGTCGTCGAAGAGCACGACCTTGCCACGTCCCTCGGAGGGTCGCGCTTCGTGTCCGTTGCGTTCGGCGAGGCGATTCTTAAGCGGCTTGCTGGTGAACGCGGGCAGCGGTCGGCGTCGATCGATCCCGGCAAACCTCTCGAGCGCCGCGCGGTACCCCGGGACCTTGTCCAACGCCGCCACAAGCTTCGCTAACGGGCCCGCCACCTTTCGCGCCGCGTCGGGCATCCGCCCCATCAGCTTGTTGCCCAGGGGGACGCCCTGGCGGTCGTGCCGCATCTGCAGCACGTCGCTCTTGAGTTTGGCCATGTCGACCGCGTTGGGGCACTCCGTCTTGCACGCCTTGCACGCCAAACAAAGGTCTAGGACTTCGTCCACGCCATCCGACGCGAGCGCCGCCTTCACGTCACCGTTGCTCGCGCCGAGTTGCCCGGACATCGCCAGCCGCAACGCGTTCGCCCGGCCGCGGGTCGTGTCCTTCTCGTCACGTGTCGCCATGTACGACGGGCACATCGTCCCGCTGCCGAGCTTCCGACACGCGCCGACACCGTTGCACTGCTCGACGGCCAAGCGGAACCCGCCCTGGTCACGGTAGTGGTACCCGCTTTCGACCTCGGCGACGCGGTAGTGGTCGCCGTAGCGCAGGATCGACGGATCGATCATCGAGGGGGCGTCGACGAGCTTGCCCGGGTTCATCCGGTTGTCGGGATCGAAGAGCCGTTTGAGTTGGCGGAACGCTTCGTACAAGTCGTTGCCGAAGAATCGGGGGATGAACTCGCCGCGGACCAGCCCGTCGCCGTGTTCCCCGGCAAAGATCCCGCCGTAGCCGACGACCATGTCAAACGCGTGGTCGGCGATCTGCTTCATCTTCTGGCGGTGGTCGTCGCGGTGCAGGTCGACGGCGGGGCGGAAGTGGATCACCCCGACCGACGCGTGGGCGTACATCGACGTGTCGATCCCGAGCTCGTGGCACTTCGCCCGCAGCTTGCCGATGTACTCGGCCAGGACCTCGACGGGGACGCAAGCGTCTTCCACGAACGCCTGCCCCTTGACCGGGCCCTTGACGTTGGAGATCAAGCCGAGCCCGAGCTTGCGTGTCTCCCAGACGTCGCGTTGGTGTTCCGCCGTGGTCATCAGCGGGTGGGCGTAGCCGATGCCCGTGGCCTGCATCTCGGCGACGAACTGCTCGAGCTTGCGCCGAATCTCGTCGGGGTCGTCGCCGAAGAACTCACACATCAGGACCGCCGCCGGGTCGCCCTCGATCCACCAAGCCATGTCCCGCGTTGCGGCGTTGACCTTGGCTTCACGGAGCACGAAACGGTCGAGCAGCTCGACGGCCGACGGCCCGTGCGCGTTGATCGCCGGGACGTGCGCGAGCGCGTCGAGGTCGTCGTCGAAGTGCAGAACGCATACGCCCGTCGCCTTGGGCAGAGGGGTGAGCCGGACCTTGGCTTCGAGCAGGAAGCCGAGTGTGCCCTCGCTGCCGACAACGAGGTTCGACAGGTTCCACGTCCGGTGTCCCTGGTTGTGGTCTTGTCTCGGGCCGATGGCGCCGGTGTAGCCCGCGCCGTCGACGAACTCGTCGAGGTTGTAGCCCGAGACGCGGCGCATCACCTTCGGGTAACGCTGTTTGATCTCGTCCTGGTTTTCGTTGATGAGCTGCTTGACGCCTCGGTACAGCTCGGCTTCTCGTTCGCTCACGCCCTCGCCGCCGGCCCGGCGTTGCCAGGCGTCGTCGTCGCAGGGCCCGCACTCGACGACCGTCCCGTCGCCGAGCGCGATGGTGCAGGACAGCGTGTGGTCGATGGTCTTGCCGTAGACGATGGACCGCGTGCCGGAGGTGTTGTTGCCGATCATGCCGCCGACGGTCGCGCGCGAGCTGGTCGCGGGGTCGGGGGCGAAGTGCAGGCCCAGCGGCGCGAGCTGTGCGTTCAACTGATCCCGTACCAGCCCGGGTTGGACGCGGGCCCACTGCTCGTCGGCGTTGATCTCGAGGACTTGATTCAGGTGTTTCGACGCATCGATCACCAGCCCCGTGCCGAAGGTCTGGCCGGAAAGCGACGTCGCCCCGCCGCGCGGCGTGAGCGGGACCCCGTGTTGGTGCGCGACCTTGATCCCGGCGACGCAGTCGTCCGCGTCGACCGGCACGAACACCGCGGCCGGCGTCATCTGGTAGTGCGACGCGTCGGTCGCGTGGATGCCGCGCAGCACCTCGTCGGTCAGCACCTCGCCCCGGACCGCGGCGCGGAGGTCGGCAACGAGGGCGTCGGTTTGGGCGGTGTCGATGGGTTTCTCTGGGGCCGGCGACGGAGTGGACGGGGGGGAATCGATCACGGACATGGATCGGATTGTAGAAGCCCGCCGATCACCACGAGCGGTCGCGGCCTCGCCTGTTGGACAGGCGGCCAGATCACTTGCCGCCGTGACGGTCGATACCCCGAGCGTGAAATGGTTGGAATCAGTACCGCACCGTCGCCTTGTAGGACTCGCGGAGCGTGTATCCGTGGCTGCGATCGTGGACCCGGCCGTTGCTCACGTGCACGCGGTGGTACTCGCGCTTCGTGATGAACTCCTCCTCGGGGTAGTCGTAGCCGGCGAAGGCAGCGAGCCCGTGGTCGTTGCGGTGGTCGTACCAAGCGGCGTGCTGCCGCGGCGACGTCGCTTCGTACGGGGAAAAAGAGAGCGACCGCCCTTTGGCCGGATGACGCATCGCCGGGGCGTCGTCGATCGGCACGACCGCCGGGGCCTGGCAACCGGTGGCGAGCATCACGCCGACGGCAAGCAGGGGCAGCATCACCGCGCTCCCGCGGCGGCGGGGGTGTCTCGGGCTTTCTCCCATGCCTTCAGTGTGCCACGGGATTGAAAGATCGCACCCAAAATTCCCGACGGATTTAGGGCCGGTTGAGCGTGTCGCGGCCGGTTGTGAGGCCTCGATGGACGGGCGAATCGCCCCGGGGTAGGTTGCCGAGGCCTCCATGTCCCCCGCTGAGCTCAAAGCCGCGTTCCGTGAAGGCCGACCCGTCTTCGGCACTTGCGTCGTCTCCTGCTCCCCGCGCTGGCCTGAGACGGTCGCGCAGCTCGGGTTGGACTTCGTCTTCATCGACACCGAGCACATCCCGATCGGCCGGGAGTCGGCGGCGTGGATGTGCCGGACGTACCGCGCCCTGGGGCTTCCGCCGCTGCTTCGCATCCCCGAGCCCGACCCGTACCTGGCGTGCATGGCCTACGACGCCGGGGCCGTCGGCGTGGTCGCGCCCTACGTCGAAACCGTCGAGCAGGTCCGCGCTCTTGTCGGCGCCGCCAAACGCCGGCCGCTCAAGGGCATACGCCTCGACGCCCACCTCGCCGAAGCCGAGCCGCTCGAGCCCGAGCTCGACGCCTACCTCGCTGAGAAGAGCCGCGAAAACCTCCTGATCGTCAACATCGAGAGCACGTCCGCCCTCGACAACCTCGACAGCCTACTCGGCGTCCCCGGCGTCGACGCCGCCCTCATCGGCCCGCACGACCTGACCTGCAGCCTCGGCATCCCCGAGCAATACCAGCACGAGCGCTTCGAGCAAGCCGTGCACACCGTTATCACCACCGCCCGCCGGCACGGGATCGGGGCCGGCATCCACTTCTGGAATCACACGGAGCAAGAAGCCGCCTGGGTCCGGGCCGGTCTGAATCTGCTGATCCACTCGAGCGACCTCCGCCTCTTCGCCGAGGGCGTGACGCGCGAGCTGGCAGAAATCCAACGGCAGGTAGACCCCGACGGCACCTCAACGGACACCGGGAAGCCGACGATCGTGATCTAGCCCCGGCACCCTCCCTTCCGGTTTGACGGGTTTAACGGTTTCAGGCAAACTACGCGGCTCGACGCAGGCCCGCCGTGGGCCTGAACTTTCTGGAACCGCGGAGCCGTAGCCACGGCCGAGCACCCTCAAGGGCCGAACCGGGCAACCGGATCGGTAAGCAAATCATGGCCAACTACACCGGCCCCAAGGTCAAGCTCTCACGCCGCGTCGGCGTGCCCATCGCCGACCTCCCCAAGCACACCACCAAGCGCCAGCTCAACCCCCCGGGCGTCCACGGCTTCCGCGGGCGGCGGTTACGCGACTACGGCGTCCGACTCAACGAGAAGCAGAAGCTCCGCTACCACTACAACATCCTCGAGAAGCAGTTCCGCCGACTTCTCGACGAGGCCGGCCACACCAAGGGCAACACCGGCGTCGTCCTGCTCCAACTCCTCGAGCAACGCCTCGACAACGTCATCCGCCGGCTCGGCTGGGCCCGATCCATCTGGGCCGCCCGCCAGGTCGTCGGCCACGGGCACATCCTCGTCAACGGCAAGAAGGTCAACATCCCGTCCTACCGCGTCAAGGTCGGCGACGAGATCACCATCAAGAAAGAGAACGCCAATAAGCTCATCCGCGAGAACATGGAGTCCCTCCCCGGGCACGAGGTCCCCGACTGGCTCGGGTTCGACCCCTCCACCCTCACCGGCAAGGTCAACGGCACCCCCACCCCCGACCAGGTGCCCTTCGACGTCAACATGAACCTCATCATCGAGTTCTACCGCTAACCGGCGGCGTCGACGCCAAGCAATCACACGAAAGCCGCGCTGCGAGGCGCGGCTTTTTTTCGTGCCCTGATGATCGTTCTGTCTCTACCCCAAGCGCAGCACGCCGTGACGCGCTTCACGCTTGCTTCATGGAGGCAACACGCCTCTGCTCGACTTGCCAAAGAACCGGGCCGACTCCCCCGGCGGGTGTCCGGTCGGCCGCGGGCGGGCCCCACCCACCCCCGCCCCTGGAAGTCCCGCAGAGCAAGTCCCGGAGACCGAGGTGGCGGTTGGTGTGGGCGAGGCGCATCCCGGGGCGGAGTCGGTCCGGCCGAGGGCGAGCGACGCGTTCGTGCGGGACGCTTCGGCGACGCGGTGCCGGGCCAGTTTTCTGCCTGCCAGGGCGTCATCCCCACCCGCCGCGCTCCCCGCGCCGCTCCTACCAAAGGGGCAAGACGCAACAACCTGCGCCGCAATGCGTGAAACCCATGTCTATGTCGAAGTTCCTGCGCAGCCGCCTTGCCGTGAGGCTAATCCGAACCGCCCAACTCCCGCCGCATCCACACCAGCGGCATCTCGGGCAGGGCGACCTCCTTCTCGGCCACGAACCCCTCGCGCTCGTAGAACCCGTACGCCGGGGTGTGCTTCGCCGCCTCGAGCAGCACCGCGTCGTACCCCCGCTGCTGTCCCCAGCCGTACACGTGCCGCAGCATCGCCCGGCCCAGGCCGTGGCTTTGGTGTTCCGGGTGCGTGCCGAGGATCAACAGCTCCAGCCGGCGTTCGCCCTCGCGCTTGGTCGGGTGCTTCTCGTTCATCAGCCGGCCGTACGTCATCGCTTTGCGGAACCCGAACAGCCGGATCATCCGCCACATCATCCCCGGCATCTTCCGCAGCGGCGGCTCGTACCCGTACTCAAACACCATCGCGAAACACGCCAACTCGCCTTCGCGTGACGCCGTGCCTTCGCCTTCAAGGGAGTGGGTGGGGATCGCGAACCAGTGCAGGTCGGTCGCCCCGTCGAACGCGTCCAGCAACGCCCCCATCATCCGCCCGGCCGAGTGCCCCTTGGGCTTCCCCGCCGGGTCCGCCGGCGACATCGGGTGGTCGGCGAACGCGAGCCCGAGCAACGCGACCGCGGCGTCGGTTTCCTTTGTCGATAACGGCTCGACTTGCGACATCCGCAGACGATACCCGCCCCGCGTCGTCGGCCGCTGCGTTAGGGTGACGCCAGTCACGGCACGCCGTTCAGTTTCCTGGCCCCGGAGCCTCCCGCATGCACCCCCGCGCGACCCCGATGTCACCCGCCACTCGACGCCCGCTCGCTCTCGTCTTCCTGCTGGGCGGGCTCGTGGCGGCCCTCGGCTGCGCGTCGGTGCCGAAGGAGCAGCTCGCGGCGGCCGAGTTCGGGGAGCCGCCGCGGGGGTACGAGCTGCGGATCAAGGGGTACTTCGGCGTCGACGAGTTGTCCTACGCCGGCTGGGTCACGCCGGACTGGCGGTTCGGGGAGCCGTACCGCGCCGCGCTGCGCCGCCGCCACGCCGACGACTGGGCGTTCGGCCACGCCGTCGACGTGCGCTTCAACCGCAAGCGCGACCTCCAGGGCTACGCCTACAACGAACGCCACCGCTTCTTCTTCGGCCCCGACCAGTCCATGCACGACGTCGAACGCGGCGACCGGCTTGTCGAGGTCGAATAGCGCAGTGTCTCCATGCCTTACCTTGCCGCAGTCGACTGGCCGCCTCCGGTCATCCAAACGCGTAAGATTGTAGATCGTCCGCAAACATCACGCTGCGCGTGAGATGTTAAGTTGGATTAGCTTATGTTAAGGCCGAGCCATATTGATCGAATTGAGGTAGGCATCTGCATATTGCTCTCGATAAAAATCAAACTTCTTGGTAACTGACGTGATTCCATGTTCGTCGGCGTACATAATGGTCGATCGATCAATGCCTGCGCGATCCCTCACATTCCGATCGATTTCCTCAAATCGATCAAGCAGTTCATGAATGCCATGAGGCGGCGAAGCTGTCGCTTTAGCGGATTGGCTGACAAGTGAGTACAAGGGGATCATAACTTGCTCAAAATGAACCATACGATTGGCGGTAACGGTCGCTCCTTTGACGAGCCGCATATCCTCGGCATTCGGCAGCATCACTAGCGGTTGAGGACCTAGTTCGTAGCTGGGAAATGACTCAGCAGAACAAGATCGTATTCGAGTTAGGTTCTTCTCAAGCTGCACCACAGCCTCGATCAGTCGGTTTTCCGAATGGCTGAAAGCTCTGTCGTTGGGAAGAATTGTCCAAGCAAAGAACACGATACTGAGCAGGACTCCAGCCAATCCAATCAATAGCCCCAGGAAAGACGCCTTGCTTGGGATCGTCCAGCTTTGAAATTGCTTTGCTGTTGGTATGTGCTTCCTACGAGCCGTTTGGAGGCCGCGGTACGCACTGGCCGCAGTCAGCCTAACCTGAGTTGCGAGTGATGGCTTGTTCATTTCACACTTGGCGGCAGTTCTACTCTTTCGCCATGCTCAGCAGGAACTCGGCGTTGGTTTTGTACTTGCCGAGGCGGGACTTGAGCAGTTCCATGGCTTCGACGACGTTCATATCGGCGAGGACCTTGCGGAGGCGGTAGACGAGCTTGAGCTCCTGGGCGTCCATGAGCAGTTCTTCGCGGCGGGTGCCGGAGGCGGCGATGTCGACGGCGGGGTAGACGCGCTTCTCGACGAGGCGGCGGTCGAGGTGGAGCTCGGAGTTACCGGTGCCCTTGAACTCCTCGAAGATGATGTCGTCGGCCTTGGAGCCGGTGTCGACGAGGGCGGTGGCGAGGATGGTGAGGGAGCCGCCGTGCTCGATGGCGCGGGCGCTGCCGAAGAACTTTTTGGGGCGTTGGAGGGCGTTGGAGTCGAGGCCACCCGTCAAAATCTTGCCGGAGTGGGGCATCTCGGCGTTGTAGGCGCGGGCCATGCGGGTGATGGAGTCCATGAGGATCACGACGTCGTGGCCGTACTCGACCATGCGGCGTGACTTCTCGATGACCATCTCGCAGACCTGGACGTGTCGGGTGGAGTTCTCGTCGAAGGTGGAGGCGACGACCTCGACGTCGTCGGGGGTGTTGGCCTTGAAGTCGGTGACCTCTTCGGGGCGTTCGTCGATGAGCAGGACGAAGACCTTGGCCTCGGGGTAGTTGGTGATAACGGAGGAGGCCATCTTCTGGAGCAGGACGGTCTTGCCGGTGCGGGGCGGGGCGACGATGAGGCCGCGCTGCCCCTTGCCGACGGGGGCGACGAGGTCGACGATGCGCATCTCGATGTTGTGGTCGTCGGCGGTGTTCTCGAGGACGAAGCGTTCGTGGGGGTGCAGGGGGGTGAGCTCGTCGAAGCCGTCTTTTTCGTTGAGCTTGGCGGGCTCTTCGTGGTTGATGGCGTCGACGCGGAGCAGGGCGAAGTAGCGCTCGGACTCCTTGGGCGGCCGGATGGTGCCGTGGACGACGTGCCCGGGCTTGAGGCCGAAGCGGCGGATCTGGGAGGGGCTGACGTAGATGTCGTCGGCGGAGGCGAGGTAGGAGTTGTCGGGGCTGCGGAGGAAGCCGAAGCCGTCGGGCAGGACTTCGAGGACGCCCTCGCCGTACATGAGGCCGCGGGCCGAGGCGTGCTTGTTGAGGATGGCGTTGATGAGGGCGGGACGCTTGAGGCGGTCCCACTTCTTGACGCCGTCCTTCTCGGCCCGGGTGCGGAGTTCGGCGTCGGTGAGCGGCTGGAGGTCGCGGACGGTGAGCTCGTCGTGCTTAGCCTGGTCATACTTGGCCTGGGTCTCGTCGTCGAGCTCCTGGTCGGAGGTGCCACCGCCAGCGGTAGCGTCTTCATCCGAAGAAGAGGCTTCGCGTGCCGCTTGCTCGGCGGCTTCGTGCTCGGCGATGGCGGCCTCGGCGGCCTCGATGCCGGGGTCGGGCTTGGGGGCGGGCTTGCCCTTCTTGCTGGACTTCTTCTTGGAACGCTTCTTGGTGGTGCGCGGGCCGTTCTTGCCGCTTGGCTTGGCGTCGTTCTTGGCCTCGGTCTTGGCGTCGGCGGTCGGTTCGTCGGTGGTGGAGGACGTGCGGGCCATGGGCGGCGGACTCCGGGTACTGATCGGGATCGGGATGGTGGGTGGGGAGCCGGGGCGGCCCGGCGGGGACGGAAGGCGGGGATTGCCGAGGGAGTTCGGGCGGGAGGCGAGCGGGCGTGGATGGCAAGCCGGAACGGGTGGCGGCCAGCACGCGCCGTGGGGCTACCCGGGGGGTTGACCTGGGTCGCAACGGGCAACGCGGCGGGGCGGGCCAGCGGCGGGCCGGGCGGAGCCGACCAACGAAGGGGCGGGGGGGAGCGACGCGGCGGCTGCCGGTCGATACGCATGATAGCCGAGCGACGGGCGATGTGACAGGTGACCCGGGTTCGCGGCTTGGCGGTGCAAACGCGGCGCTACGGCTCGTGCACCGCCAGCAAACCGAACTGTTGGAGTGCGGCGTCGATCTGCGTCGCTAAATCGTTGCGGTCGCCGGTGTTGTCGAGGACGGCGTCGGCGTGGGGGCGGCGCTGCTCGAAGGGCAACTGGTTCTGCTCCCGGCGCGTGAGCTCGGCGTCGTCCCACCCGCGCGAGGCGGCGAGGCGCTGTTGGCGAACGTCGCGCGGGGCGTCGACGAGCAGGACGAAGTCGCACGCGTCGTGCAGGGCGGTCTCGATGAGCAACGGGCAGTCCTCGACGACGAAGCGGACGGCCGGGTCGTCGGCGAAGCGTTCGTGGAGGCGTTCACGGCCGGCGGCGACGCGAGGGTGGACGATCGCTTCGAGCCGGGCCTTGGCGTCGGGGTTGTCGAACACGAGCGCCGCGAGGGCCTTTCGGTCGGGGCGGCCGTCGTCGTGGAACACGCCATCGCCAAAGGCATCGCGGATCGCGTCGCGCACGGCCGGTTCGTCGAAGCTCGCGTGGGCCAGGGCGTCGGCGTCGATGACCGCGCCGCCGCGATCGGCGAGCAGTGCCGCGGCGGTCGACTTCCCCGAGCCCGGCGCGCCGCTGAGGCCGAGCACCGGTTTACGGTTGAGCCGGCGTCGGACCAACGCTTGCAGGGCTTCGAAGGTCACGCACGCGTCGAGTCCGGGCTTGTCGATCCACAGGCGCGGGAGCGGCGCCGCGGTCGGCGTTCGTGGGTTTACGCGCAGTACCGCCGGCCAGTCCACGCCGCTCACCGCGTCGCCGAATCGGGTGGTCGCTTCGTCCCGGTGGAGGAACGTCGCCTTCACGCCAAGCCCTTCCACGAACGCGCGCCACTCGGTTTTCTCGCCGACGACACCGTGCGTGAGCCTGCACAGCGAGCAGCCGTACGTGCCGGGCGACACGGCCTTGTGCGCCGCGTCGATGAGCGCGTTCACCGTTCCGGAGTCCGCGTTGTAGACGAAGACGAGTTCGGTGGTCATAACGGGTGCCGGGCGGAGGACTGTAGCGGGGCTTTGACTGTGGCCGTGAAACGTACCCGGGTGGTGTGGTACTTTCTCGGTTTAGCGCGTGTCCGCGTCCCCCAGCGAGGGAAACGATGTCCGAACAGCTCGCCAACATGACCGCCCAGCAGTGCTCCGTTGCCCCGGCGAAGTACGACGACCTGAAGGTGCTGTTCCTGAACTGCACGCTGAACCGGACGCCCGTGCTCTCGCACACCGAAGGGCTGATCGGTGTGGCACAGCAGATCCTGGACGCCAACGGCGTGTCGCACAAGCACATCCGGCCGGTCGATTACGAGATCGCGGCGGGGCTTGGGCAGGATATGGCCGAGACCGACGAGTGGGGCCGCGACGACTGGCCGCAGCTCCAGAAGGAGGTGGATGCCTGCGACATCCTGATCCTCTGCACGTCCGTCTGGCTGGGCGAGAAGTCGTCGGTGTGCAACCGCGTGCTCGAACGCATGTACGGCTACACGCACAGCTTCAACGAGAAGGGGCAGTACCGCGACTACGGCAAGGTCGGCGCGACGCTGATCACCGGCAACGAGGACGGCGTCAAGCACTGCGCGATGAACATCCTCTTCAGCCTGTCGCACATCGGGTACACGGTCCCGCCCCAAGCGGACGCGGGTTGGATGGGCGAGGCCGGGCCGGGTCCCAGTTACCGCGACGAAGGCTCCGGCGGTCCGGAGAACGACTTCACCAACCGCAACACGACGTTCCTTGTGTGGAACTGCCTGCACTTGGCGCGGATGCTCAAGGATCAGGGCGGCATCCCCGCGCACGGCAACCAGCCCGACGCGTGGGATGCCGGCTGCCACGCGGGCTGCCAGAGCCCGGAGCACAAGCGATAAGCGTTGGTGGCCGCGCTACGCCGCGCGGGTGGCGTGCACGCTGCCGATTGGTTCGGCGAGTTCCGCGAAGTCGGCCTTGGCGTCGGCGGCGACGCAGAGCAGTGTCAGGTCGTCGCGCTGGTTCAGCGAGCCGGTCTGCATGTCCAGGTGCGCGAGGAAACGCTTCACGGCCTGCTCGGGGCTGCCGTCCCGCAATGCCTCGAACGCGTCGAGGTATCGCTCCGACGCGGCGGAGGTGTCGTTCTCGCGGTCCGGGTAGGCCATCTCGAAACCGTCGGAGTAGAGCAGCAGGCGGTCGCCGGGGTTGAGCACGAGTGTGCGCTGCTCGAAGTCGTCGGTGTCGAACACGCCAAGCATCGGGCCTTCGGGGTCGACCGGCTCGGTGGGCCCGGCGGACCTCAGCAGCATCGGGATCGGGTGCCCGGCCCGGGCGAGGGTCATCTTGCCGGTGTTGGTGTCGATCACGGCGTACGCCGCGGTTGCGAAGCACATCGAGCCGCCGTCCTGGTCGAGCAACGCCTTATTCAAGCGGGTCAGGGTCTCCGCGGGCTCGAGCAGCCGGTAGCCGCGTCCCTGGCCGGGCGTGATCTCTTTGGTGTGGAGGGACTGCTTGATGTAGATGGTCATGAGCGCCGCGGGGACGCCGTGCCCGACCGCGTCGGCGATGAACACGCCGACATGGGACTCGTCGAGGCGGACGATGTCGTAGATATCGCCGGACACGTAACCCGCGGGCCGCCAGACGATCTCGTATTCGAGGGTCTCGAAGTTGGGCAGCTGCTTGGGCAGGAACTCGCGCTGGATCTTAACGGCCATGCGGAGCTCTTCATCGATGCGCCCGATCTGGTCGGCCATGCCGGTCTGGTGAGCCCGGAGCAGTTCCGCTTCACGGCCGAGGGTAGCGAGCGTTGCGGCTTGCGACGACAACGCGCCGAGCACCGCGGCAATGAGCGGCGCCTGGGTGTCGACGGGCAGGTGCACGCTGCCGTCATCGAGCGGTTGCCCGACGGCTTGCGTGCCTTCCATCGTTGGCGTGGTGATCGCGACAGGGACGTGCGCGTCCTGCAGCTGTGCGGTCAACTCGTACAGGTCGCCGAGCTTGAAGCCGCTGGACAGCGATACCCAGGCGATCGCGCTTGGTGGCAGCGGCGTCGAATCGAGAAGCAGCGTCTCGGCGTCGATGGTCTTGACGCGGTCCGCGTCGAGGCCCAGCACCGGGAGCGCACCGTCGGCGGCATGCCTCAGCGCGCCGAGTAACGTGGGGTCGTCGCCGATGAGCAGAAGGGTCGCGGCATTCATCGGGCGGGGCGTGGATCCGGGACGGGTTCAGGGACGCAGAAGACCCTGAAAACGTCGGCTCAACGGACCCGGCGCTTGAGTCGCTCCACCGGCAGGTCGACCGCGTCGCCGGGTTTCAGGTCCAGCGTCTCCAATGTTCCGCCGGCGAGTTCGATCACGAACTGTGCGGGGTACCGGCTGTCGTACTGCGTCAGTTGGTCATCGGTGAAGTGGTACGGCTCGACGGCCATCGCGTAGCTCGTGATCACCCGGCCGTTGGGCCCGAGAAAAATGATGTCGATCGGCACCAGGCAGCGACGCATCACGAACGCCGCCCGCCGCGCCTCGGGGAACACGAACAACATCCCGCCGTCCGGGGCGATGTACTCCCGGTCGGACAAGCCCTGCCAGCGGGTGTCGTCGTCGAGGGCGAGCTCGAGGTCGAACGTCCGGGCGTCGATGGTGACGGCCTGCGTCTCGACCTTGGGAGCCGATTCCGTCTGTGCGGTCTCGCCCGTTTGCGCGGGCGACGGCGGAGCCTCGGTGCGCTGGCAGCCGGCACCCGAGGCGGCCACGCCCGCAAGCATGGCGAAAGCCAAGCAAACACAGAAACTCGGTCGCGTCACACCGGGTCGCGAAGCCATGCGTCGTCTCCTTCAGTCATCACCGCGGGTTCGAGCGGGAGTGTATCCAGCGTGAACCGCTGCGCGAACGTCTCGGCCGACATCGCCTCTCCGGTGTCGGGTACGCCGGACCATCGGGCGAGTAGGGCGATGACGCGTTCGGCAGGCACGCCTTTTCCCCGGTAGGAAGACAACCGTGTGTCGCCGTGGCGCTTGGCGAGGCGTCGCCCGTCCGGTCCGAGCACCAGCGGCACGTGGAAGTACCGCGGCGGCGGCCCGAGGCTGAGCAGTCGGTAGAGCAGCGCCTGTCGGGCGGTGGAGGCGAGCAGGTCGTCGCCACGGACGACGTCGGTGACGCCTTGCCGCGCGTCGTCGACCACGACCGCGAGTTGGTAGGCGGGCAACCCGACCTTGCTGGCGATGACGAAGTCGCCGACGTGTTGCTGGACGTTGACGGATCGCGGGCCATGCAGTTCGTCGGTGAACGTGATGGGTTCGTCGGGCACGATCACGCGGACGGCGGTGGGTTCGTCGTTGTCGAAGGGAAACGGCGGCGAGTCCGTGGAAGGGCGGTAGAGCCCGGGGTAACGGAGCTCGTGTTCGTCGCCGTGCGGGGCCGACGCGGCGGCGGCGATCTCCTGGCGCGTCGCTGGGCAGCGGTAGGTCAGGCCCCGCGCGTCGAGTCGGTCGAGCGCCGCTTCGTACGGCGAGAGGTCGATGCGTTGCGTCACCGGGCCGGTGTCCCACGTCAGGCCCAGCCAGCGCAGGTCCTCCACGGCTTGTTCGGTCGCGCCGGGCTTGGTCCGCGGGGTGTCGAGGTCTTCGATGCGCAGCAGCAACTCCCAGCCTTGCTGTTTCGCCAACGCCCAGTTGATCAGGAAGGTCCGCGCGTTGCCCAAGTGCAGAGCGCCGGTCGGCGAGGGCGCGAGGCGGGTCCGTCGGGTCATGACCGGTTATCGTAACGCGATGCCCAAACCGCCTGACGATCGCGACGCCAGCGCCGAGCCGCTGCGGTTGGGCGTCCTGGTCAGCGGCGGCGGCACGACGCTCGACAACCTGGCGCAACGCATCGCGGCCGGCCAGTTGCGTGCCGAAGTGGCGTCGGTCGTCGTGTCCCGCGCCGACGCGGGGGCCGTTGATGTAGCGGCGAGGCACGGCCTGCCGTGCGAAGTGATCCCGCGCAAGTCGTTCGACGGCGTCGCATCGTTTTCCGACGCCGTGTTCACGGCCCAGCGCGAAGCCGGCGTCGAGTTGGTGTGTCTAGCGGGGTTTCTCTCGCTGCTCGCGATCCCGGACGACTTCGACAAGCGGGTGCTGAACATTCATCCCTCGCTGCTGCCGAGTTTCGGCGGTCATGGCATGTACGGACGACGCGTGCACGAAGCGGTCCTGGCGGCGGGTGTGAAGTTGTCCGGCTGCACGGTGCACTTCGCGGACAACACCTACGACACCGGGCCGATCCTGCACCAGCGGACGTGCCCGGTGTTGCCCGACGACACGCCGGCGACGCTCGCGGCAAGGGTTTTCGGGCAGGAGTGCGCGGCGTACCCCGAGGCGATCGCCGCGGTGGCCGCGGGGCGGGTCCGGTGGCGCGGCGACACGGCGTGGATCGACGAGGCGTGAGCGTGGCGTGGGCTGTCTGATCGCTAACGCGTCGCTCATGATCCTGCCGGACGCCAACCGTACAATGTGTTCTTGCGAATGCACCGCGCATGCTTTGGAGTCGAAAAGATGGTGGCGATGCAACGGCGTGATTTCCTGCGATCGGCGGCGGCGGTGTCCGCGGGCTTCCTCGGGCTCAAAGCCTTCGACGCGCGGGGGCAGGCGGTCAACGGCTTGGCCGGCTCGAGCGGCGTGGGTTACGGCCCGCTGTTACCTGACCCCGAGGGCGTGTTCGACCTGCCGGCCGGGTTCTCCTACCGCGTGATCTCGCAGATCGGGCAGGTGATGGACGACGGCTTGTTGGTGCCGGGCCTGCCCGACGGCATGGCGGCGTTCGACGGGCCCGACGGCACGGTGCTGCTGATCCGCAACCACGAGATGCGCAACACGCCGGCACGCAGCGGGCCGTTCGGCTGGTCACGCGAGCTGGCGCACCTGGTTCCGGCCGAGAAGTTGTTCGACGTCGGCGAGCCCGACGCCGACCGTCCTGCGCAGGGCGGCACGAGCACTGTCGTCTACGACCCGAAGACTCAGCGCGTGGTCCGGCAGTTCATGTCGTTGGCGGGCACGGAGCGGAACTGCGCCGGAGGCCCTACGCCGTGGAACTCGTGGATCACCTGCGAAGAGACGGTCGGCCGCGCCGGTGAGGACGGCCGGGCCGTCGACCACGGCTACAACTTCGAGGTGCCGGCGACGGCAAAGGTCCAGCTGGTTGACCCGGTGCCGCTCCGTGCGATGGGGCGGTTCAACCACGAGGCGGTCTGCGTCGACCCCAACTCGGGCATCGTTTACCAGACCGAGGACCGGCAGGATGGCGTGATCACTCGTTTCCTCCCTAACGAACCCGGCAACCTCCGTGCGGGCGGCCGGCTGCAGGCGTTGGCGGTCGTCGGACAGCCCTCGTTCGACACGCGGAACTGGATCGACAACGACGCGGAGACGCAGGTCGGCGGCGGGCACGTGCAGGTCGATGAGGGGCAGTTGCGCGGCCGGTCGATGCCGACGATCGCGACGAACACCGTGCTCGACGTCGGCTGGATCGACCTGGAGAACGTGGACGACCCGGAAGACACGCTCCGTTTCCGCGCGTTTGACGCCGGCGCGGCGCGGTTCGCGCGCGGCGAGGGCATGTGGTTCGGCCAAGACGCGGTGTACTTCGCGTGCACGACCGGCGGTCTGAACCGCAAGGGGCAGGTCTGGCGGTACGTGCCGTCGCGGTTCGAGGGTCGCCCGGAAGAACGGCGTTTCCCGGGGCGGCTGGAGTTGTTCCTCGAGCCCAACGACCACGACCTGGTCGAGAACTGCGACAACCTCTGCGTCGCGCCGTGGGGCGACGTCGTGCTCTGCGAGGACGCGGCGACGAAGAACCACCTCGTCGGCGTTACGCCGGCGGGCGACATCTACCACCTCGGGCAGAACGTGCTGAGCGACTCGGAACTTGCCGGATCGTGTTTCAGCCCCGACGGCTCAACGCTGTTCTTGAACATCCAGATCGACGGGTTGACGCTGGCGATCACCGGCCCGTGGCGGGGCGAAAACGCGGTGGCCGGCTGAGCCCCGGCGGCCCGGGCCCGCCGCGGCGCGGGGGTTCGATCTCGGTCAAGTGTGATGTGATGCGCTACGCGGCCATCGCCGAGGCGTGGTGCGTCTGCCGCTTGGACTGCGACCACGCGGGTTCGGGCAGGGCGAGCTCGGCCTCCTTGCCGTACAGCCGTTCGCAGCCCACGACCCCGAGCTTGCCGGGCAGGGTCACGATACGGACGACCTCATAGAGCTGGTCCGGCTGGTCGGGCCGACGGCGCACGCGGATCGTCTGTCCCGGCTGCGGTAACCGGGGTTTCTCGGCGAGGAACCCCAGGCCGTTGCCCGAGTCGTCGAGCGTCCAGCCCTTGCGTCGGGCGCGTGCGCCGGACTCGTTGTTCCACGCCAGCCGGGTGCCGGTCAGGTTGCGGAACCGGGTTTCCTTGCGACGATTACGACTTCCAAACACCATGCGTTGCCTCCGAACGGAACATCTCTGGGACAGATCCCGCCGCGCCGTCGTCAGGCGGCGCGTGTCAGTGGTCGGTGACGCATCTGCGACAGCGTGCGGACGGCGTCGGGGGCGAACTGCTGGCCGGCGAGTCGGGTGACTTCGGCGACGACCTCGTCGTGCGGGCGCGCCGGCGCGTACGGCCGCTCGGTGCGCATCGTGACCGCGGCGTCGGCCAGGCTCAGAGCCCCCAGCGCGCGGCGGGCCGTGTCGGCGTTGACGCCCGGGGGTGGCGCCGGCGTGGGTTCGTCGAAGCGTTGGTGGTGGTGACGGACCAGCCACGCGACCGCGCGCGGCGCCCCGAGTTGGGTGGCGATCCAGGCGCCGACGGCGGCGTGCTGGTTGACGAGCGCCCACTGGTTCGAGCTGAGCCGCCCGGGCTTGGCGAGGATGCGTTCGGGTACCGCGGCCTTGCCGATGTCGTGGAGCACGGCGGCGACGCGGACCCAGCGGACCCCGTGGGCCGCCATCCCGAGCCGGCACGCCAAACTGGTGGCCAGCACGGATACCTGTCGGCAATGCGGCCCGACGTGTTCGTCGCGGACCGGGTGCTTTGGCGACGCCAGCCGCCGGACCAGACGGGTGTGCTGCTCCGCCAGCGTCAATCCGTGGGCGTGTCGACGGGTCTGTCGCACCGCGCGGTAGAGCCGACGCAGGCCGGGGGTGACGACGGTGTTTCGGCCCATGCGCTTGGCGACGTAGAGCGCGGCGTCGGCGGCGCGGAAATCCGGGCGTCCGTCGCGGAGTAACCCTGGCCGCCCGCACCCGATGCTCAAGGTAAGCCGCAGCGGCGCCACGCCGTCGCCGCCTTGGATCGGTGTGTCGGCGATCGCGCACCGCACGCGCTCTGCCCAGGCGAAGCCGTCGCTGGTCCGCCGGCACCCCAGCACGACCGCGAACTCTTCGCCGCCCCAGCGCACCAGCGTCGCGTCGTGGGGCAACTCGGCCTGGAGGCGCCGCGCGACCTCGCGGAGCACGGCGTCCCCGACGGCGTGTCCGTGCGTGTCGTTCACCCGCTTGAACAGGTCTATATCGACGATCGCGCACGTGTGGCGCCGGCGATCGCGGCGCCACTTGCCCTCGCGGACGCAGCGGTTGTAGTAATGCCGGTTCGGCACCTGCGTCAGTGGGTCGGTCTCGGCCAGACGGCTGAGCTTGCGGCAGCGACGCTCGACCCGCCGGCGCTCCGCGAGGCTGCGGCGCGACGCGGAGATCGCGTTCGACAGGCAGCTCGACAGTGTCCCCGGCTGCAGCGCCTGGTCCTTGGGCAGGAAGTCGCACGCGCCGCGGCGCAGCGTCTCGATCACGACGTCCTGCGTTTGGCTCGCGGAGACGACGACCACCGCCGTCTCGCCAAGCCGCTGCGCGTGACGACGCAACAGGTCGGACGCGTTGGGTGCGTCGTGACTCGGGCCCAAATGGTAGTCCAGGATCACCGCGTCGAACGGTTCCGTGCTCGCGACGCGCTGCGTGAACTGCTCGACGGAGTACACGGGCGTGACGTCGAACCGTGGGCCGTCTTTCTCCAACTGCCGCGTCAACAGCCGGAGCTGCAGCGGGTCATCCTCGACAAGCAGTACGCGATAGGAGGTAGCGGTACCCATGCGTTGGCTCCCGGCAGCCTCCCCCCGACAGACGCGGACATCGGGGAACGCGCAACCGAGTCAAAGCGACTTCTCCGGGATCGCACCGGGTATGGGGGGACGCCCCGTGCCCCGGACGAGCAGCCCGCACAACCCGCAAGGCTTCATGGGGGCGAGACCGATCCGGCCGAGAATCCGTCGCATGGTTATCCGTGACGCTGCCGGTCACGGCAGCCGCTACATTGCCCCCGATGAGCGACCAAGCCCATGCCACGCGGATGTACGGCAGGACGCGGGACCTGTACCGCTACAGCCTGTTCGCGCTGCTGCTGCTGATCCTCGGCGTGTTCCTGCTCTGGCCGATCGGGCTGACCGTGGTCCAGGGGTTCCGCGACGAGGACGGCGGCTTCACGCTGCGTTACTTCGTCGGCGAGGGCGTCGGCGTGCTGCGCGACCCGCTGTACCGGGCCGGGCTGGTCAACGCGTTCATGATCGCGGTGTGTACGACGGCGTTGTGCCTGGTCGTGACGCTGCCGATGTCCGTGATCGCGGCGCGGTACGCGTTCCCGGGGAAGGCCGCGATCACGTCGCTGGTGCTGGTGCCGTTGATCCTGCCGCCGTTCGTCGGGGCGATCGGGCTGCAGGCGCTGCTCGGGCGCTTCGGCGCGATCAACACGCTGCTAATGAACCTCGGGCTGATCGACGCGGACGGGCCGGGCATCGACTTCCTCGGCGGGGCGGTGGGGGGGCGGTTCTGTGCGGTCGTGCTGATGGAGGCGTTGCACCTCTACCCGATCCTGTACCTGAACATCACCGCGGCGCTGGCGAACCTCGACCCGTCGCTGGACGAGGCGGCGCAGAACCTCGGCGCGTCGCGGTGGAAGCGTTTCTGGAAGTGCACGTTCCCCTTGATCCTTCCCGGCGTCTTTGCGGGAGCGACGATCGTGTTCATCTGGAGCTTCACCGAGCTCGGCACGCCGCTGATGTTCGAGTACAAGACCGTGACGCCGGTGCAGGTGTTCTACGGGCTGCAGGAGATCGAGAGCAATCCGCGGCCGTACGCGCTGGTGGTGGTGATGCTGATTGCCGCGGTGGGGCTCTACCTGCTGGGCAAGTTTGCGTTCGGGGGTCGCGCCTACGCGATGCAAAGCAAAGCGACCGCCGCTGTTAGCGAGCTGCGGCTCACGGGCTGGAAGGGTTTCGGTGCCGCGGCGTTCTTTGTGGCCGTGACGTTCCTCGCGGTGTTGCCGCACCTGGGCGTGGTGTTCTCGTCGCTGGCCGTCGACGGCTCGTGGTACCGGTCGGTGCTGCCGCGTGAGTTGACGTTGGCGCATTACGAGGGGGCGCTGACGCACGAGTTGGCTATGACGTCGATTTTCAACTCGTTGATCTACGCCAGCGCGGCGATGGTGCTCTGCATCGTGCTCGGGTTGTGCATCGCGTACCTGACCGTGCGCTGCAAGGTGAAGGGCGGCTGGGCGCTCGACGCGCTGGGGATGCTGCCGCTGGCGGTGCCCGGGCTGGTAATGGCGTTCGGCTACGTCGCGATGTCGCTGCACTGGCCGTTCCCGGAGCTCTCCTCGTGGTTCCAGGACACGTTGGCCGGCGGCGACCCGTCGAGCGTGTGGCACCAGCTCGGCTCGTTGTTCGCGGTGCGCGGCGGGACGCCCAACCCGCTCGTGTTCCTGGTGATCGCGTACACCATCCGCCGGCTGCCCTACATCCTGCGGTCCGCCGCCGCCGGGCTCGAACAGACCTCCGGCGACCTCGAAGAAGCGGCGCTGAACCTCGGCGCGTCGCCCATGACCGCCATCCGGCGCGTGGTCGTGCCGTTGATCCTGGCGAACCTGATCGCCGGCGGCATCCTGGTGTTCAGCTTCGCGATGCTCGAGGTGTCCGACTCGTTGATCCTGGCCGAGAAGGAGCCGCACTACCCGATTACCAAGGCGATCTGGACGCTCTTCAACCGATTGGGTGACGGGCCGTACATCGCCAGCGCGATGGGAGTCTGGGGCATGGCGTTGCTGACGGTGACGCTGGTCGGCGCGAGCGTGCTGATGGGCAAGAAACTCGGGGCGATCTTCCGGGTCTGAGCGGGGCGGCGGACGCCCGTGAGTTCTGCGCGGGGAGGCCGGTTTTTCCTTGACGCAGGGAGGGGCAGCGCGTCTACTTTTCGCATGCATCTGTTCCATCCGGCGGACCGGGAGAAAGCCAGACGACGGACGAGACCACACCAGCGGGGCGGCCGATGGTTGTTGTCGGCCGCGGTGTGCTTCACGGCGCTTCAAGCCGGTCACGCCGACGCGGGGCGCGACGTCCCGGTCGAGGTCGTCGCGCTCGCGGGACAGCCGATCACGGTCGGCGGGGCGTTCCCGGAGTTCTTCAACAACACCGTGCCCGGGGCCGACGGCCCGCCGGTCTCGCTGGCCGGCGAAGGCTTGGTGTTCACCAATCCGCTGTTCGGCGACACCGTGACCGAGCGCGACAACGTCGGGCTCTACCGTGGGACGCCGGGCGCGAGTTTTTCGAACGCGCCATTCGACGCGGACGTCACAACGTTGACGCGCAACGGCAGGGGGCTGCCGGGCGTGCCGTTTGGGCAGACGTTGTTCTCGCTGGGCCAGCCGGAGATCCCGATGGTGGGCAACGCGCAGGGGGACGTGCTCCTCGGGGGGCGTTTTGAACAGGGCGGCTTTGTTCTTTCTTACGGGCTGTTCCGTTTCGTCCCGGGGAACCCCAACGCGCTACCGGTGGTCGTCTCGGGTACGCCGGCGACCGACGTGGGCGGCCAACCGCTGCCGGGCGGGGTGCTGTATCCGGCGTCCGGGGTCGGGGGTGAGTTCGATTGGCCACGGTTCAACGACGCCGGACAGGTGTTGTTTCGCAGCGCGCTGGACAACCCAACTCAGCCAACCGACGCGGGCATCTGGCTCACTCCGGCGACGACACCGGCCGACCCCAACCCGACGCCACGCCAGATCGCCCGGCACGGCGCGCCGATCCCCAATGCCGCGGCGGCGTTGAATGCTCTGCCGCGATCCGCGCTGCCGAACTACTTTCAGACCTTCCCCGACGCGGTGCCCGAAGCCGAGTACGCGCTGGTGCCGGAGCGTCAGGGCTTTGTGCTGGCCCCCGACGGACGCGTGGTATTCCGCACCTCGGTCGGCCTCCGGGAAGAAGGCGGCGACAACTTCGGCACCCCGGGTCTGGACACGATCGTCGGCAGCACCGAGGCCATCGTCGAGTTGCGGCTCGACCCGGACAACGCCGCCCAGCCGGTCGCCGGTCGTCCGCTTGTGTTTTCGGGGCAGCCGTTGAACGACCCGGCCATGCCCGGCTACCGGCTGGGCAACCCGCGCGCCGGGCTCTCGGTGAACGGGCTCGGGCAGACCGTGTTCGCGGCCGACGTGATCGACGAAAATGACATCTCACTCGGGGGCCTCGTGCTGCACACGCCCGACCCCAGCGATCCCGACAATCCCGCCGCCGACGAACTGACCTACATCGTCCGGAATCAGGACGAACTGCCGGCCGTTCCCGGTGCCGCGGGCCCGTCGTTGCCCGAGACGCCGCGCCGGGTCAGCTCGCTGTCGGACCCGGTCGTGTCGGACGCGGGCGAGGTGTTCTTCCGCAGCGCACTGATCCCGCCGCCGGGCCAAGCGGCGCAAGTCTTCGAGGCGGTCGGGCGGTACCGCGCCGGGCAGGGCGCGGTCGCGTTGGCTCAGACCGGGCAGGTTGCGCCGGGCGGGTTGCTCTTCGACGAGTTCGGCCGGATCGCGACCGGCCCGACGGGCGACCTCGTGTTCGCCGCCACCCTGACCGACCCCGCGGCCCCCGAGCCCGAACCGGGCGTGGTGGACCCAATCGCCGGCGTGTTCGTGCACGAGTTCGAGACGGACGCGCTACGACCCGTGTTGCAGACCGGCGACACGGTGACGCTCAGCCTCTTTCCGGGTGAGCCGTTCGTCACCGACGAGTTCACCGTGCTCAGCGCCACCATCGCGGAACTCCCGGGCAACGAAATCGGCGCGGAGAGCACGAGCGGGCAGGACGGCCGGCCGCGGTACCTGGACGACGCCGGCCGGGTCGCGGTCTGGGCGGCGCTCGAACGCAGCGACAGCGCCCGGCTGACCGCGATGCTCGTGATCGACCTGGCCGACGCGCTCCCGGTGTTCGGGGACTACAACGACAACGGGCAGGTCGAGCAAGGCGACCTCGACCTCGTGCTGTTCAACTGGGGCCAGACGCCAACGAACCTGACCGGCCCGTGGATCAATCAGCGGCCGACTGGCGACTTCGTGGGCCAACGCGAGCTGGACGTGGTGCTGCAGGAATGGGGGTCGACCGCCGCACCGGGTTTGTCCGCTCGCGTCGTCCCGGAGCCGGCTGGCGGAGCATGGCTGGCCTTGGTGGGTCCCGCCGTGAGTTGCGGGTCCCGACGACGGCGGCGGTGAGACCAACGGAACGCACCCACACAGCCAAGCCGCCGGAAACAGCGATTCCAGCCCCTCAGCCCAGTGCACGGTTATACATAACATTCATTATCAGACCTTGGATCAGTTATCGAACCCCTGATGCCTCAGGCATTTACGGGCAAACGCGACTCCGAAAGTTTTTTTCAGAATTTCCGCCGTCGTAGGCACAACGACTCGCGTTACACCGTATCGGGCCCTCCCGGACCGCCACGACTGTTGACGGCAGGACGCCGAGCAGAAATGATGGCCGCGTCGCGTCGGCGTGAACCAGGTCAGGCACCACGCGCAACACGGCATCACCAGCGGGCCGAACTTCCGTCGCTTTTTCACTGAACCCCCGGGGAAACGAATGGGTCTGCTCGACCTCATCTTCGGCAAGCCGAAAGCCCCACCTGCACCGGCTCACACCGACAACCTGTACGCTCGAAAGAGCCTCCTGACCGACACCGAGCTTCGGTTTTATCAGCAGCTCGTCGAAGCCCTCCGAGGGAAGCCCGTCGTCGTCATGGTGATGGTCCGGATGGAAGACGTCATCCGCGTCGGCCGTTCGGACAGTTGGAAAGATCGTCAGGCCGCACGGAGCCGGCTGAAGTCGCGACACTTCGATTTCGTCATAGCTGAGTGGCCAGACCTCAAGCCGTCGTGTGTGATCGAACTCGATGATTCCTCACACACACGCAAGAAAGCCATTAGTTCCGACGCTTATAAAAGCACGGCCTGTGCCAACGTCGGTTTGCCTATTCACCGGTTTCAACCGTCACGACGGTACAACTTCACTCAAATCTTCACTCATTTAAACTATGCGTAAGCCCTGACCGTCTGTTCCCGCCTGAGTTCTTGTACGCCCAGAACTCTGTACCGGCCCGCCTAGAAGGGTACTTGATCTTCGTCAATCGGCGGTGGTTCTTTCCGAGTCGTCCGCTCGATTCCACCGAGTCTGGTGTATAGATTGGCGAATACAATTCCCCGCCTCTCTTCTGTAACTTGTGAAAACAGTGAAAGGAAGCTCTTAAGCGCACTCACCTCAATCTGTCCATCTCGTCGATAGCTGAAAGTACCGTTTATGAAGCAAGCTAAGACTAGCACTACTCTCGGCACGAACTCAGACAACATTCCGCTTCTATAAACCGCTTCGAGTTTTCGGACTGCTATTTCTTCGTCCGTTTGGAATTTGGCCGTCCTGTCAATCGTTACAAGACAATCGCAGACTTGTTCGACGAATACCTGATACGCTTTCCGTTCTGAATCCGAAAATTCGAACTCAGGGAACTTGTCGTTTCGGATTCGCCGGCGAACCTCCTCGAACGTGCCAACTCGTTTTTCAGGTTCGTGATCACACATTTCACCAAGCACCAGCGGATACTTGAAGTGTAAGATGCCATTGTTCTCGATGAGCTTTTGGAAGAGCTTGCCAACAAAGTAAACCTCTGTTCGAAAGTCGTACCGCTTCTCCGAGAATTCGGCCGGCGTCTCACACCACCAGTTCAACGCGACACTCTTGTCGAAATCACCTGAGATCTCGATGCGCTTCCCAAACCCCAAGTCTATAATCTTAACTTTCGAATCCTGTCCAACGAGAATGTTCTGCGGACGAATATCGCGGTGCAAGATGGCGCGTTCTGCGAGGTACGCGAATCCTTCCACCACCTGCAGAAACACGTCGTTGATGTTCTCGGGATGCTGCTCAATGTACTCTTCGACGTCCGGCCCATCGACGTACTCCATCAATATGTAGCCAACGTACTGAGCCGGGTAAAGATAGTAGTTAAATACCCGGACAACGTTCTCATGAAACACCCGGTGCAATAGCTTGATCTCCCGCACAAAATTCTCATACAACTCTTTCTGTTGTGTCTTCCATTGTGGCGCGTACTTCTTGCATACGAAGTGCTCATCTATCTGGTCGTCGAAAAGCAAGACAGTCTTACCGGTCGACCCCGACCCCAGATCGCATTTCATCTCATAATCACGTTCCCGGACAAACTTCACCATTTGTGCCTGAGTATTGGACTGACTGTCTGCCATTTTGATGTACCCCGTAACATTTATTCGTCCCGACATAGCGTGCCCATGATTCTAGTCCTTACGCCAGTTGGCTTCGTTTCACTGTTTCGGCCTGTCTAGGTTTCTTCGGCCCGCGGCCGGGTTGATCTCAACCCGGCCGGTCGCGGGCCGGTCGCCGGGCACCCACCGGCACAGCCGGCGGGATGTCCCGGCTACGTTCACCGGCCCTGTTCGATCGCCTCGCCGATCAGGTGCGATCGGTACTCGTCGATCGCGTCGGGGGACCACGCAGGAAACTTGCGGGCCAACTCGATCTCGGTCGGGACGGCCGCGACCGCCGCCGACACCTGCAGCGGGTCGATCACGCGGACCACGATGTACAGCCGGGTGGCGCTGCGGTCGTGGCGGTCGGCCGTGTAGCCGGGTCGGAACATCTTGCCCGCGAGTCCGTTCGAGCCCGAAGAGTACTCCGACGACGTGAAGCCACCCACGATCAACGCCCCGCCGGGTTCGAGAACGGCTTCGGTCTGCACCCGTCGCCGTGTGCGGATCGGGCGTTGCTCGATGAAGCCGGCGACGCTTGAGATCTCCGGTTCGACCAGGACCCGTAACCGGTTGTCGGGTTCGGTGCGCACGCCAACACGGAGCAGGACGCCCGTGTCGATCTCCTCGAAGTCCTGACGCAACGCCCCCCCATCGGTGAGCGTCGACTGACCCGGCACCGGGATCGTCTCGCCCACCTGGAACGTCGCGTCCCGCCCTTCTACGACGTGCAGCCGGACGCTCGTGACCTGCCGGACGTGCTGCTCGCTCTTCTCGAGCTCGAGGAGGCCGCGTAGGCGTGCCGTGAACAGTTCGGCGGCCTGGAGTGACCCGTCACCAAACACGAGCGACAGGTCCGCCTCGGCCAACGCCGTCCAATCGATGCCGAGGCGTTCGGCTCCCGTCGCCGACACTTCGAGAAACTGCACCGAGCACCACCACTGCCCGCGGGCCGACTGCAGCGACTGGAACAACGCCTCGACGTTGGCGATGCCCGCCACCGTGTCGCGGATGACGAGCGCGTCCCCCACCGCCGCCACCTTGGCCGAGTCGGTCGCCAACGCCTCGACGGCCGTGCGGAGTTCCTCCGCGTCCGTGCCTGGGGCGTGGAACACGCGGGCGATCAGGTCGTCGTCGGCCGGGACGCCGAGCACGTACGCCACCGGGCCGCGACGCAGAACGTGGACGCCCTCGCCGAGTTGGCTGGCGATGACCTTCAGCGCGTCCGACGCCGGCACGCCACGGCCCCACTGAGCACGCAACGCCGCCGCCTCTTCGTCGTCGAAGATCTCAACGCCTTCACCGAGTGCCAGCACGATGCCCTGCTCGCCGACGTACTCGATCAGCTCCAGCGGCGTGCCGCGGAACAGGCCCGCCAGCTCAACCTCCGGCCCGTGGTCGGGCAGGGTCGTCGACTGACGCCCGCGCGGCAGCCTCGGCAAGCGCTGCTCGGGCAAGGAGCTCTCGACGGAGCGGCTCGACTCGGGGAGCAAGCTCGGCCGGGAGCACCCCGGGCTCAGGGTCGCCGCCAGCACGCCAACGCCACACGTCACCCATCGGAGACAGCCAGGCAGAGTCGCCCTCCGCCGCCTCCACGCCAACAAGGTACATCCCATCGAGTGTGTCTCCCATTGCGATAAACCGCGTGCCGACCTGCACGCCCTCGTTGCGCATCCCGGAGATACGCCGCCCTTCCTGGAACCCGAACCGGGGCAGGGTGGGACGCCCCTGCCGCCCCACCGCCGGGCCGGCGTCCACCGACACCGGCTCCTGCTCCGCGGCCGCCGCCTCCGCGGTGTCGCTCCCGCCGGCCGTCCCGTCCGGCTTCATCCACCATCCGAGAGAAAAGACCAGGTACAGCACCGCGATCCGGATGAAGTTCTTCGTGAACCAACCGACCGGGTTCCAACGCTTCTCTTTGCCCGCCATCGCCGCGTCCCTTTCTGGTGGCGGCTGCCCCATCATCGCCGCCGCCGTCACCGCCATCTCGTGTTGCTGATCCGCCAGGTCGCCGCCGTGCGAGTACGAGCGGTACACGTCGTACTCGCGGGCCCCGGTCAGCTCCGGGCAGTAGTACTCGCGCAAGATCGGCTTGGCCCCGATCTTGGGCTTGTCCGTGTCGTTGTCGATGTCGATGCCCTGCCACCGCGTGAAGTGGAAGATGTTGATCCACTTGTGCAGCCGGAACGGGCCCAACAACGGCATCTTCGAAAAGTTGATCGCGTGCCAGACTTCTTCGCTCATCGCCCGCCACGTCAACGAGACGTTCTTCCAGCGCTGCGTAATGACGAAAACACACATCTGAAGGTGCCGGTGCATCGACGTAAAGGCGAGGATGGCCGGGTCTTCCTGCCGGTTCGTGCTCGGGTACCACTTGTGTATCTCGTCGAGGAAGAAGCACGACCCGGGCGGGAACCAGTTCGCCCCCCTGCCCGTGACGATCGGCTCGCCGTGCTGCTCGGTCACGCGACGCATCGCCTCGTAGACGCACTCCTTGTGCACCATCACGTCCATCGCCGCGAGGTCGTTCGGGTCGCCGCCCCGCTCGATGATGACGTGCTCCGTCGTCTGGCTGATCCGTTGCAACCGTTGACAAAACGCGTCGAAGTGAACCCGCGTGCACGTGCGTACGAGGTTGCCGACCTTGCGACACGACCAGATGTTCCGTCCGCCGTGGGCCATCCGCCACGCGATCCACGCCCGGAACTTGATGGGCTCTATCGGCACCGATGTGTAAACCGGCCGGCGTTCCTCAATGACGATGCGTTTCATCTCGCGGACCGCCAGGAGCGACTTGCCCGAGCCGGGGCGTCCCACGATGCCGTAGATGCCGGTGGTGAGCGGCCGCGGCATCAGTCACCCAGCGTCGGGATGAAGGACTTGATCCAACGAAACGCCCGCACACCAAACGCCAGCGTGAAGAACCCGGCGAACACCGTCACCGATTCGGTCACGGGTAACAGCCAGTCCACAGGCTGATAGATCGGCTGCAGCCCGTTCCACGCGTCGATCAACGCGTCCGGCCGGATGTTGACCCCCCTCGCCTCCATCTCGGCCCAAAACCATTCCAGGAACGCCGCCGACTTCAACCAGAACCAGTCGTACCCGTCTTCCGCGACGCCCCACAGCCATTCGATGAACGGCGGCCACCACTCCGCGAGGAACTCGATCGCCAACGCCACGATGTGGAGGTAGATCCCCGCCAACCAGTCGAAGTACTGCTCGACGTACCCCACACCGATCGCGAGCAGGTCCAGCGCGATCTGAACCAACGAGTCGACGACGCCTTGCAGGAGATCGACGAGCCAGTCCCACATCGGCTAGGCCCTCCTGAACTCTTCGTACAGGTAGCCGGCCGCCCCGATCGTCACGACCGCCAGGATCGCCGTGTGCACCAACGCCCGGAGTTCGCCGTCGTACCACGACATGTCCGCCGCGAAGTTCAGCGTCGGCCCACCCACCGCCGACAGGTTGATCGGAAAGTTCAACAGCGGGGCCGGGCCGGTGTTGCCCGTCGGGATCCAGTCGAACTCGATCGGCTCCATCAACACCGGCCGTTCGTTCGTCGCGTCCGGTTCCACGTCCGCCACCGTTCGACGCGGCGTGCTCTCGATCTCGCCCTTCAACGATCCCGACGGCGGTACAAACTCGGGTGGCGTCAACGCCGGGCCCGACAGCGGCGCGGGCGCCACGGTGCCAACCGGTCCCGTCTGCAACGCATCCGACATGTCCGCCGTGGTTTGATCCAACGCCTGAATCGCCGGTGTGATGTTGCTGACATCGATCCCGATGTCCCCCACTTCGGAGAACAGGTCTTGTCCGATCGCGACCAACTCGGCGACGTCGTTGCTCATGCCCTGCTGAACCGAGAGGTCGCTCTGAATCCACGTCAGCATGGCCTGCTGGTAGATCTGGTCGAGCGCCAGGCTGTTCTCCACGGCGTTCCGCACCGCTGACACGTCCGCCGCCGTCCACTCGGTCTCGACCGTCAGGTCTCCCGTCGTGAGGTCGATCGGGTCGCGGAAAAAGCGCATGCCCAACTCGAGGAAATCCTCGAAGTGAAAACCCGCGCCATCGACATACGCGTCGACCTGCGACTGCAGGGGCACATTGAACTGCGTCGTCGGGTTGTAACTGGTGAGCATCTGCGCCGCACCCGCGACCAGCCCCCAGGTGTGAGCCCAGTTCCCCTGCGTCACCGCCCCTTGCTTCGCGGCGATCGTGTACGTGCCCGTTGCCCCGTCAAAGACCTTGGTCGCCACGTGACGGGAGTGATTCACCGATTCGCTGACTTGAATCGACGTCCACGCCGCCGACGCGTTCACAGCGATTGCCAGGTACGCGACACCGAACGCATGAGCACCAGCATGACGAGCACGCCGATCGCGAAGCCAATGGCGGACACGCCCGCCCACGCGATGAACTCGACGAGCTGGATCAACTGATCGGCCTGGGCTTCGGTCATCGTGCATGTCTGCCTTCCGTACGAGAAAAGACCCGCCGCCCGACGATGGGCGACGAGCCGATGGGAGTCACTGCGGCTTGCGGATCTTGCGGACGACCCACCAACCGATGCCGAAAGCGATGGTGAAACCCGCGACCGCCACCATGGCCGTGCCGCCGGTCGTCAACGCCGCCGACGTGGAGCCCGCGTAGTCGATCGCGTCCGTGACCGTCACCGCGGGAGCCTGCCCAAAGATGCCACCAAACATCAGAACCTTCCTTGCCCACTGGGCGTTCGTGTCTCCCATCAATCAAGAGATCGTGCCGCGTGCGTGATGAAACGCATCGGGATGCCCGCGACGTGGGTGATGAACGTCACCGCCATGCCCACGGAGATGCCCGCGCCCAACACCGGCAGCCAGGTCTCGACGTACTCGCTAAAGGTCATCACAGACCCTCACAAGGATCCAGATCACGAGGCTATAGACGCAGAAAAAAACAAATGTGAATCCCGCGCCTTCAAGCAGATGAGTTCCGAAATCTTCCATCGTCCCGGCCTCCGTCGTCTTTCAAAGCTCATCATGAGAGCTGTTCGTTTCAGAACGAAATGCCGTCTCGATGCCCTGCGTGTAACTGGTCACTTGATCATCCCAACGAGCCACCAGCCGGTGGCGAACGCGATGACCAGTCCGGCCACCGACACCGCAGCTGCCGCAGCCGCCGCCAGGGACGACGCTACCGACGCCGGAACGTCGATCGCGTCGGTGACAGCAACAAGAGACCCAGAGCCGTTAGCGCTGCCGTTCCCGGCTCCGGAATGAAAGACGGTGTCCCCCCGGCCGTGACCGTGCCGCTGATCGTCGATCCACCGTCGACCTGAAAGTTCAGCGACGGGAGTGGCGCACCGTAGAGGCGGTAGTCCGACGCGGCCACCTGCAGTGTCGTTGCTCCGGTCAGGTCGGGGAGGTCCGCTCCTGTAATCGTCCCGTCGTCACCGTTCGCTCGGTAGTACACCCGGCCGGGGTTGTCGATGGTCACCGTCTCGACCGCACCCCCCACCCGCCAATCGGTGTCGCCGTCAAAGCCGAACTCGACCAGCGTTACGCCGGGGCCCTCCCCGAAGTGCGTCACGTCCAGCGTGACCGGCGCGGCCAACGCCGTGACCGAACACAACACACCCAACGTCAAAACGGCACAGCGCATGATTCATCCTCGACAAGTGTGCTCTTGCGCGGGGCACCCTGCACCCGCTCAATCGAATAACCGTCGTCGCCCACGTACGTGGCGATCGCCTCGACGAACGGCAGGTCGTCCGCCTCTAGCGGTGCGTCCAGATACGAAGGATCGAGGCCCCAACCGTGAAGACAACCAAGCCGGCCGAGAAGACGCATGCGATGCTCACGAACACGCGCGAACGCGTGGTAGACATCAGCCGGCTCCATCCCGGAAAACTTGACCGCATATTTGATGACCTCGACCAGATCGCCCACCAGGTCACCCAGAGCATCGTCAACATCGGCAACACCACGGAGGCGATCAGCAGACCGGAAGCGACGACAATCGACAATGAATGAGTCACCGGTGACCCTCCGCCAGTGTTCCGAAAGTTGTTCCTGATCGAGCGTCTTGCCCGTGGGCAACAACGCCACCGCGTGGGCGTGCGGGTGCCACTGCCCCGAGTTGCGGCCCCGCTTCACCTCGATGCTGTACACAGCGCCCGCAACGTCCGCCCAAGGCGTCGCAGCGCGACGACGACCCAGGCCCGTTTCAATCCACGTGCGATAGCGCCTCGCATCTTCGTTCACCCTCCGCATCGCGTTCTTAAGGTGCCTGAGCCGTTCGACCAGGTCCGGGCCATCCTTCACCGTGAACGTCACCAGCCACGGGTCTAGCGCTTCGGTGTTGATCGCGTCGAGCAGCAGCGGGGCGTAACGCCGCATCATCTTCGCCGCACGTCGGATCGCGCAGCACGGGCAGAGCAACGGCCGCTGACAGAACTTCGCCGCAACCAGCCGGTTCTCTCCTAGGTCCGCGTACTCGTGGAAGTGAAGCACGCGCCCGCACCGACGCAGGTCGTGGGCGAGCTCGTCCATCGACGGGTGCAGTTGATCCTCCCGCCGATGCTCTGACTCCAACCACCGAGCGATCTCGAACCCTTGGAGCTTCGCGCCCGCAAAGCGGTCGCAGCGGTCTTCCACGCCTTGAGTGTGGTCGTCGAGATCGTGCGCAGCGGTAGCCTGATGCGCGGGTGTGGCGCAGTTAGGTTCATGTATCAAGTAGTCCTGCGGGTTGGAGTCGGCTGCCGCCGGCCCTGACGGGCCGCACGCAGGGGGCTTAACGCCCGCCCCCTGCACCCCGACGCCCCCCCCACCCCGCAGGAACGTCGACTCACGGGCAGCAGCGCGGTGGTACGCGTTGATGGTCCGCTGTTCGTCCTCGCGGTCGAGCGAATCGAGCAGGGCTTGGGGGTTGGCCTTCATCCGGTCCCGGTAACGCAACAGGTCGCACACCAGGTCGGGGCGGTCCGTGCCGTGCTGCCGGATGATGTCGGGGATGATGCTTCGGGGCATCCTTGCGTCCGTGCGTGAAAACGCCCGACGGCGCTAAGCCGACGGGCGGGAGAGGAGAGAGATCAGGCGGCGAACAGCTCCATCTGTTGCGTCTCGGCGACGCCCTGCCGGTGACCCGTGGCGTAGAACGACCGGGCTGTCGCGTTGAGTTGTTTGCAGATCTCGTCGGCGAACCACTTCGCCAACGACCCAGCGAACACCGAACGACCCGTCGCGTCCACGATGGCGAAACCGCCACGGACGCCGCGTTCGGGCACGACGCGATAAGGCGGGGGGATCGTCGTCACTTCTTGCCCGCGGCTTCCGCGACGAGGACGGCGACGACCTTCGACTTCGGCCAGCCGTTGTTGTCCCGGGGCACCAGTCGGTACGTGACCTCGACCTCCTGCCCGATGGCCGGGGTCGCAACGAGGCTCTTGGGCATGTAGAACTTCAACGACTCGCCCATGCGGGCGACCGTTACGAAGTTCCCGGACGGCGGGCGACCGTTGTTCTCCCGGGGCACCTCGACGTGGGAAATGACACCGGCGTACCGGCCTTCGTTATCGCGATCTGACATGATCGACGGCTCCTAACCGGGCGGAATTGCCCGAAAGGATCGACCGCCGGGGGTAGCGGGCGACCCCGCCAGGCCCGCCGCTGAGCCGGAGAAACAGCCCGGAACCACGAAAAAGCACGCGGCCACTGTGGGCGGCGTGCGACGTCCGTGGTACCCTGATGCTGTCGGTCATCCGTGTCCCTAACCTGGCGGGTGACTGGCACGAGCCGTCCTGGTGCAACAGGGCGGCTCATCTTTTTGTGCTCCGGTGCAACGGGGCACGAGGGCAAGCCTAACGACCGCTATAGGCGTTGCAACCCTAACTCTTTACGAACATGCATTATCAGACCTTTTCAGAATCCTCGGTGTCGCAAACACTTACGGGCGTAGGCCTCGCCGAAAGTTTTTTTGAGGATTTCGGCTGTCGTGGGCATCACAACCCGCGTTACGCCGTATCGGGCTCTCCCGGCCTGTCACGATCGCTGGCGGCACCGCGGCGTACAAAACACATGCCCGGGCCTAGTCGGGCTGAACCACCGCAGGCACCACGCACAGCACGGCATGTGCAGAGGCGTTAGCTTCCGGCGTCGTCGCACTCGTTGTGTTACCCCCGGGGAATCGCATGGGTCTGCTCCAGCGTCTATTCGGCAAACCACCCGTTCCGGGTGCGGTGCATCCATTACGCCCAAGCCCAAGCCGAAGGTTGCGGCTCTCACGGACGATCTCTATGCCCGCACGAGCCTGCTCACGACAACCGAACTGGGGTTCTACCAGCAGCTCGTCGAAGCCCTCCGAGGGAAGCCCTTCGTCGTCATGGCCATGGTCCGGATGGAAGACGTGATCCGCGTCGGCCGTTCGGGCAGTTGGAAGGAGCGTCAAGCCGCGCGGAGCCGGATGAAGTCTCGACACTTCGATTTCGTCATCGTCCAATGGCCCGGCCTTGAACCGTTGTGTGCGATTGAACTCGACGACACATCACACAAAACATCAAAAGCCAAACGATCCGATCAATACAAAAATGATGCATGCCTTTCCGTTGGATTGAGACTTCTTCGCATTTTACCTTCACGCGATTACAACTTCGAGCCCATCATCGCTGCAGTCACGAATCACCCGCGGTCTCCTGCATGAGTGCTTTCTCTTGCAAGTAGTCCTCGAATTTCTCCTTGCCTACGCGATGCGATATGGCATGCCGTGTTAGGCCAATTTGATTGTAAAGTCGACCAGTTTGAACGACGCGATCCCAATCGTCTGCTCCACCCTCGTACCAGTTTGGTTTCCCATCTCGGCACCGGGCGACCAGCTCCTGGTCTCTTGCGATCGCTGCGTCTTTGCCATCACTAACGAGTGTCCGCAACTCTGCGACCGTATTGATGTCGAAGTGCAGCAGCTCTTCGAGTAGGCTTGCGTAGTTATCGTCATCATTGTTCATCTGGTATTCGATTGGCCAGCTTCGCGAAATAACCATCCTTACAGCGTCGACGTTTAGTGGCTCGTCAGCCGGGAGGTCATCTTCCTGCTGCAAGTAAACCTCACGTGTGCCAAGCACCCTTTCCAACTCGAGGTCGGCAATTTCGAGTAACGCCGAGAGACGATAAATGGACCGCAAAACTGGCAAAGGAACGCCGGTTTCGTTCTTGTATTGAAGTCGATGTGACGCATCTGCCCATATGTGTTGTGCCAACGTACGAATCTGCACCTCCGCCCTCCACCCTGCGAATCTCTTGAGCGAAGGAATTCTCAACCACGCTGACGGCGTCTGAACAGTCAAGTGAAGTGATTGGTAGCCAAACTGATCTTCACGCAATCGACCCATCGTATTCTCTTGTTCAATCAACTTAAATGACTTCGAAACAAGATGACACGTCTTCTCGACATCGCGTGAGAACAAGAAAATCAGTCGAACGCCAACCAAATCGCTCAGGTCTTTAATGTGCTCCAAAGACATCGCCTTGCGTTCGAGTTTCTTGGCGATCGAACTCCAGCTTTTTACTCGAGTCTGAACTGGGACGCCGAGCCGTAGGCCTTCTTCATCAAGCAAATGTTGAATCTGATCGGCTATTGCGACCGCGAAGTCTTTAGCCAGAGCCTCATTAGTCACGTATTCATTTCGAAGCGTTTCATTAAGGTCTGCCATTGCGAAGGCAGCGTAATCCTCATCAGTGCAACTTTCCAGTTCAGATTGAACGAGGGCCTACTACGACGGCCCGCGGCCGGGTTGATCTCAACCCGGGCCGTCGCGGGCCGGTCGCCGGGCACCCACCGGCACGGCCGGCGGGATGTCCCGGCTCCGTTCACCGGCCCTGTTCGATGGCCTGGCCGATGAGGTGCGATCGGTACTCGTCGATCGCGTCGGGTGACCACGCCGGGTACTTGCGGGCCAGTTCGATCTCGGTCGGGACGGCCGCGACGGCCGCCGACACCTGCAGCGGGTCGATCATGCGAACGACGATGTAGAGCCGCGTGGCGCTGCGGTCGTGGCGGTCGGCCGTGTAGACGAGTCAAGATCGGCTTGGGAAACACGCGCGGTGTATTTCTCGTTGCATGTCACTGAACTTTTCGAACGCATTAGTACCTATGTATAACGACCCGTCGCTCCACAAGGTCCACTTTATATGCCCCAACCCATAAGGGTAGTGGGTTCCCGAGTACCAACCTAGAACCTTAGGCGGTTCCTTCTCTTTGAACGCCGCCTCATCCAATACCTCCCCCATGAGGGGGATGTCATCAGTGACGATCAGGTTGCAACCCGCTTCTTCAGTCAAACCCTTTAGGCTACCGCCGTTTGCCACATGACCCAGCGCCACATCAAAACTCCGAAACACGGCTTCAAGGAAGTCCCGGTACAGTTCAGCTCGCTTGCTAAGCAAAAAACGTGCTGCCACAAGATACCGAGTGCTCAAGTCGCCCGACGCCGGCTCGCGTTTTTTTTGCTCTTCTGACAGCAAGTTCCGGATCGTCTTGACTTCCGCGAGAACGTCCCGAATCTCCTCGTTGAGACCGTCAGCGCCGGTCGCCAGCCGCTCCCCGACAAAATCCGCAATTTGAAGCTTTAGCTTTTTCTTCGCATCGTCAACCGACGCAAATGGAATCATCGCATTGTATGTCTCCGATCGTTGCACCTCCGTCAACAGCGCAAACGTCATCTTGGCATTATCCAACCCCTCAAATCTTTCCCAAACTTTTGCATCTGGATCGACTGCAAAAACCTCGTGAAACGACAGCAGCTGCGGCTCCACGAACGTGATCATCGGTATGCCCTTTGCCCTAGCCGCCCGGTACTCGCGATGCGTGACGCTAACCCCATCGTCGCCGACCGTCCCATACCTCCGTCCGATGATAAGCACCATCAAATGACACTGACTCACGGATCGATAACACGAATCCGCCGCGGTGGTCGGGTTGATGTATCCCACTTCGGCGTGTTCACTCATCACCGGTCGGTAACTGAGCTCTACGATCGCATCACGCACTCCATCACGAAGATAATGAAGGTCTGCGATGGTCGAACTAATAAACACAGACGGAACCATCACCTGCTCCATTCAATAGCTGGGCTCATCTCGCCATTCTTGGGAGATGCTACCCAACTCTACAGAACACGTAGGGTTTGAGACCGCGGCCTGGCTGATCTCAACCCGACCCGTCGCGCGGGCCGGTCACGGCCCTACCTTCACCGGCCATGTTCGATGGCTTCTGCAATGAGATGCGATCGGTACTCGTCGATCGCGTCGGGTGACCACGCCGGGTACTTCCGTGCCAACTCGATCTCCGTCGGCACGGCCGCGACGGCCGCCGACACCTGAAGCGGGTCGATGACGCGGACCACGCACGATGTAGAGCCGAGTCGCGCTCCCGGTCGTGAGGCCGACGACGCACGAAATCTTACGACTCAAACTAAGGCGAGACCCGGCGGTCACTTCCGGCGACGGGCCAAGAGGCCGGCGGCCAGAGCTGCCAATGCCCCGGCGGAGGCCGGTTCGGGAACGGCAGCGCCGGCGAAGTCCGGGGCGCTGGTCGAGCCCCAGTTCTGGAGCACGCCGTCGAGCTCGTTCTGGTCGACGGTGCCGTCGAACGGGCCGCCGCCGACGAGGTTCGACTCGTTGCCGGTGAAGGTGCCGGTGCCCCAGTTCTGGAGGACGATGTCGAGGTCACCTTGTTCGACCTGGCCGGAGTCGTCGTAGTCGCCGGTGACGCCGCCGACCATGGCGGCTGCGACTTCCCAGCCGAGGTCGCGCATCGCGGCGGCGTCGAGGTCGGTCCAGAGCTTGCGGGTGCCGCCAAGGAGCGTCGGGTCCATCGCGGCTTCCTGGCTGGTACTGGTGCCGTAGACGACGCTGGTGACGCCCTCGTCCCAGTGCCCGGTGTCGGCCGGGACGGGCCCGCCGAAGGAGGCGACAGCGTTGGCGCCGGTGAAGTTCCCGCCGGAGAGGAAGCCGTTCCACTGACTTGAGGTGCCCATGCCCAGCGCGTGGCCGAGCTCGTGGAGGGCGACGGAGAAGAAGTCGTCGGTGTTGAAGCCGGTGGGCTCGGTCGTGTGGTCGTAGTGCCAGTCGGGGGAGCTGTCGTTGTCGAAGGTGATGGAGCCGCCCCACCGGGACCAGCCGGTGCCCTGGCCCCGGGTTTCGACGTCGGACTCGAACTGGTCCGTGATGGCTTGGATCTCGTTGATCTCCTGCTGGGTGAACCCGCCGGAGGGGCTGCTGCTCCAGCTGAAGCCGCCGGGCCCGCCGCGGCCGAGCGTGTTGCCGGTCAGGCTGCGGCCACCGGCGTAGACGCGGTACTCGTTGGCGGCGATCGGCCCGGACTCGGTGGCGGTGCCACCGGTGCCGGGGTGCGTGAAGTTGCGGCTCCAGTCCCAGGTGACCTGGCCGTTGAAGGCCTGGCTGTTGTACTGCGGCGGGTTCATGATCGCCGTGAACTCGTCTTCGAGCAGGTCCGTGAAGTACTGCGCGGCGGCCTCGAGCGCGGCTTTCGCCTGCGCACCGGCGGCGGCGCCGTCCGGGTTGCCTGCGCCGAAGAAGTTCTGCGTGTCGTAGGTGTAGTCCAGGACGATGTTGATCGCCCCGGCCGGCACCGCGGTCGAGAGCAGTAGCGACGCGGGCACGACGGCGAGACGGCAAGCGGACGGGCGTGCGGCCATGGGTCGGATCCTCCGGGGTGACGTCAGATGCAGGCAGACAGCCTAACCCCGGGGCCCGGACGCCGGCAACGGGAAATCGGGCGATCGGCGTGAGAAACAGGTGAAACCCGGCTCTGTTCGCTCAGGACCGTCCGCCTGGATGCCCTTCTACGGTCAGCGGCGTCACCCCCCCACCGCCCACGCGTTCGGTGTCCCCGGCGACGATCCTTGCCATGCCGCTGCCTAACTCGCCGATCGGGTCGGGCGGGACGATCTCGACCACTTTCTCGCCGAGCTTGGCCTCGCCGGCGTTGACCTTGGCTTCGAACGCCCTGCACTCGGCGAGCAGCGCATCGAGGATCTCGGCCTCGGGCACGGTCGCGACCTTCTCACCCTGCACGTAGATGATCCCGCGCTGCTTGCCGGCGAACACCGCGACGTCCGCTCCCTCGGCCTCGCCCGGGCCGTTCACGATGCAGCCCATGACCGCGACCTTGATCGGCAGCTCGATCTCATCGGCGAGCGTTTTCCGCACGTCCTGCACCAGCGTGAACAGGTCGACTTCGATTCGGCCGCAGGTCGGGCAGGCGATCAGGTCCACGCCCTTGCGATCACGCAGCCTGAGCACGTAGAGCATCTCGAGCGCGTCTTCGACTTCGTAGACCGGGTCGTTCGCGTAGCTGATGCGCACCGTGTCGCCGATGCCGGACGCGAGCAGGTGGCCCAGCGGGACGACGCTGCGGATGCTCCCGGTCTCGCGCGGGCCGGCGTGGGTGACCCCGAGGTGCAGCGGGTGGTCGAAGCGCTTGCTGATCTCGGTGTACGCGTCGATCACCAGCGTCGGGTCGGGCGACTTGGCGCTAATGACGATGTCGAAGAAATCGTTCTCGTAGAAGATGTCGAGGTACTCTTCGAGTTTTGCGAGCATGATCGCGAGGAAGTGGCCGTGCCGGTGGTCGGAGAAGACGCCGCCGAGTTCTTTCATCCGCTTCTGCTTGTCCTTGCGCTCGACGATGCTTCCCTCGTTGACCCCGACCCGGATGGGCAGTTCCTTTTCCTTGCAGGCGGCGATGACCTCCTCGACGTGCTTGCGATCCTGGATGTTGCCGGGGTTGAGGCGGATCTTGTGGATGCCCGCGTCGACCGCCTCCAGCGCCCGGCCGAAGTGGAAGTGCACGTCCGCCACGACCGGGACCGAGACCTGCGGGATGATCTCCTTGAGGGCCTCGGTGTCCTTGCGGTTGGGGACAGCGACGCGGACCAGGTCCGCCCCCGCGGCGGCCAGGCGGTTGATCTCGGCCACGCAGGCGTCCACCTCGTAGGTGTAACCCGCGGTCATCGTCTGCACGGAGACCGGGGCATCCCCGCCGATACGGACCCGGCCGGTGCGGTCGTCACCGACGACGACTTGGCGGGTTGTGCGTCTTGTAACGGTCGGAATCATGGCCGCATCTTAGGACGCGCCCAATCGGGCTGGAAACCGCCGGCGATAGGGCCGATCCCGCTGCATGCGTCTTCGGGTTTGACGATTGGGGCTTGACTTGGGGGGGAGAGGGTTCGGTTCACGGCATGAACACCGATCGACCGGCGGTCAGCACGATCCGCGTCAGCGACCATCAGCAGGCGCAGATCATCAAACAACTGGACGCGGCCGCCACATCGAGTGGCCACGTCGACCGCCGCCGGCACGAGCGTGTCGCGTTGCCCGAGAACATCAAGCTCACCGTCCGGATCAAGCAGGTCGGCGGGACCGAAGCCGTTTTCGCGGTCCGCTGCCGGAACTTGTCGGAGGGTGGGCTCGGTTTCCTGCACGGCGCGTTCGTTCACCCGGGCTCGAAGTGTGTCGCGACGTTTCAGACCCCGCAGGGCGAGCAGCACAGCGTCACGGGCACAACCAAGCACTGCGAGTACGTCACCAGCGGCGTCCACGACGTCGGTATGGTGTTCGACTCTCTCTTTGACCTCGACGGGTTCCTGGACGGTATCGCGGACGACGAGGCCGGCCCGCGCACCTCGACGCGGACCAAGCCGATCGTTCGGCTGCGCGGCCGGGTGCTGCTGATCGACGACTCGACCGCCGCGCGCCGGCTGGTC
>JANQPR010000094.1 GCA_028285385.1 Phycisphaera sp. | reverse complement strand
GCTGTGCGACATGGAGTGGGACACGCCGGTGGGCGAGGCCCGCGCGTGCGGCGGCGACGCGGTGTACCGCTGCGGCGCGTTCGACGGGGTCCGCGGGTTCGACCCGACTTTCATCTGCGGCGAAGAACCACAGCTGTGCCTGCGTCTGCGGCAGCACGGCTGGCGGATCGAGCGCCTCGACGCCGAGATGACCCGGCACGACGCGGCGATGACCCGTTGGTCCCAGTGGTGGAAGCGCGGCGTGCGCGGCGGCTGGGCGTACGCCGAGGGCGCGGACAAGTACGGGCACCTGCCCGAGCGGTACAACGTCAAGCCGGCGCGGAGCAACTGGTTCTGGGGCTTCGTGGTGCCGGCGACGGTGGCCGTGCTGGGGGTGATCAGCGTCGTGACGCCTTGGGCATTGGCGCTGGCGGCGGTGTTGCTGCTCGGGTATCCGGTGTTGGCGTGGAAGATTGCGCGGCATCGTCGGCAGCGCGGCGACGGGTCACGAGACGCCTGGCTGTACGGCGTGCTCACCACGCTGGGGAAGCTCCCGTTCGCCGTCGGGCAGTGGCGGTACCACACACAGAAGCGGCGCGGGCAGCCGGCCACGCTGATTGAGTACAAGGGGCAGGGCTCGTCTGGCTCGACGCAACAGGGCGAAAACGACGACGCGGGCATCGACGCCGGGCTGGCCACGCGGGGGGCGGCGTGATGCGGCTCGCGATCGTCGGCTGCGGGTACGTGGCCAACATGTACCGGCTGAGCCTGCCGCTGCACCCCGAGCTCGAGCTCGTCGGCGTGTTCGACACGGACGCCGAACGCGCGGACGGCATGGCCGGGCTGACCGGGAGCCAGGCTTACCCCTCGCTCGATGCGCTTTTGGACGACGAACGCGTGGACCTGGTGCTCAACCTGACCAACCCCAAGGCGCACTTCGACGTGTCGAGGCGTTGCCTCGACGCGGGCAAGCACGTCTTCACCGAGAAACCCGTCGCGCTCGATCTGGAGGAGGCGAAACAGCTCGTCGCAATCGCTGCGGAGAGGGGCCTCATGTTCTCTTCCGCGCCGTGCACGCTGCTCAGCCCCGCGGCGCAGACGCTGTGGAAGGCGGTCCGCGACGAAACGGTCGGCAAGGTCCGGCTGGTATACGCCGAGATGGAAGACGGCATGGTGCACCGCATGCCCGTGCAAAAGTGGGTCAACGAGGCGGGCGTGCCCTGGCCTTACGCCGACGAGTTCGAGACCGGCTGCACCGTCGAGCACGCGGGCTACGTGTTGACCTGGCTGTGCGCGTTCTTCGGCCCGGCCCAGCGGGTGACCGCGTTCTCGTCCACGCTGGTCAACGAAAAGGTGCCCGGCGAGACGCTCGACACCGCGGCGGACTTCTCCGTCGCCTGTGTCACGTTTGCCGACGGCACGGTTGCGCGGATGACCAACGGCGTCTACGCGCCGCACGACCACCGGCTGCGTGTGTTCGGCGACGACGGTGTGCTCACGGTGGACGACCCGCGCAGCGACCGCTCGCCGGTGCGGATGCAGACGTACAAGACGATCCGCCGGAAGATGTTCCTGAACCCCTGGCGGAAGAAGCTGCCGCTGCTGGGGCCAAAGGAGAAGACCCCGGCGTACCGCGGGTCGCAGAGCCGTGATTTCTGCCGGAGCATCGCGGAGATGGCCGCGGCGCACCGCGCGGGCCGGCCGCCGAAGCTCGACGCCGATTTCGGGCTGCACGTGACGGAGCTGACGCTGGCGACGCAGTACGCGTTCCGCACGGGCATGCCATACGAGCTGACGACGACCTTTACGCCGCCGACGCCGATGCCGTGGGCCGGATGAACGGCCGCGCCTGCATGTTCGGTCGGACCTGCGATAATGCGGGGCGTGAGCGATCGGGTTCAACACGTGGTGATCACGGGCGCGGCCGGCTTCGTCGGGTCGGCGACCGTACACGCCGCGCTGCGGGCGGGTTTGACGGTGACAGCGGTGGTGCGTCCGGGGTCGGATCGCTCGGCGTTGCCTACCGGTGAACGCTTGTGTGTCGTCGAGTGCGACCTGTCCGATTCTTTGGCCGATCCGAGCGGGTTGGTGCGTGACGCCGACGCGGTGCTGCACCTGGCGGCACGGATGCACGGCGACGATGCGCAACATGGGCGTGACACGGTCGGGCCGACCGCGCGGTTGCTCGAGGTGGTGGCCGATTGTTGCACGACACGGTTCGTGCTGGTGTCGTCGCTGTCGGTGTACGGCTACCGCGCGTTGCACGACGGCGAGGTGGTTTCCGAAGCCACACCGTTGGAAGCAAGGCCCGGCCGCCGGGACGCGTACTGCCGGGCGAAGCTGGCGCAGGAACGGCTGATTCAGGAGGCGGACGCGTCGTTGAGAGCGCGGTGTGCCGTGCTTCGTCCCGGCGCGATCGTCGGGCCGGGACGCTGGTGGACGGCTCGACTCGGGCGGCAGGTCGGTGGTGGTTGGCTGCGGATCGGCAACGCGGCGCAGCTGCCGTTGATCCACGTCGAGCAGGTAGCCGCCGCGCTGGTGCAAGCCGTGACCGGCAACGCGGTGCTCGGACAGACGGCCAACCTGATCGCGAACGATCCGCCGACGCAGCGGGCCTACGCCGACGCGTTGCGGCCGTCGCTTCGGCCGAAGTGGGTGGCTACGGTGCCGTGGCCGGTCGCGCGGCTGGCGGCGGGTGTTTGTGGCGCGGTGCTCGGTGGACGCGGCCCGGGCATGCTTGTGCCCGACCGTCTGCACGCGCTCGTCAAGCCGCTGCGGTACGACAACACGGCGATGCGTCAAACCCTTGGCGACCCCGGGCCGATAGACCTTGCAGCGGTCGGTGCGGGCGAGCCGACGGCCGATAACCGCGGCGCGCCTGCCGCCGCGGACTCCACGCCGAATCCGTCGACAGGAACCGCCGCGTGAACCGGCCGGACATGGACAACCCGACCGCCGACCGCGACGCCGAACGTGACGAACAGTGGAGTTCGTGCCGAGGTCGGTTGGCGTACCTGACGGGGGAGTACCCACGGGCGACGGACACATTTGTTCAGCGTGAGGTCTTCGCGTTGCGCGGGTTGGGGTTTGACGTGCTCGCGTGCGCCGCCCGGCAGACCGACGCGAGCCACCACGTTGGCCCGGAACAGCAGGCCGAGGCGGCGAGCGCGTTCTACGTGATCCGGCACGCCAAGAACCCGCTGCGGCTGATCGGCAGCCACCTGCGGGTGTTCTTCGCTTCGCCGAAGCGTTACGCGGAAGGCCTGGCACTCGCGTTCAGGCTTGGTTGGCCGGGAGTCCAGGGCCGGTTGTTCCCGGTGTTCTATTTTGCCGAAGCCGGTGTTTTGGCCGACGAGTTGCGGCGTCGCGGCGTGGAGCACCTGCACAACCACTTCGCCAACTCGAGCTGCACACTGGCCGCGGTGGCCGCGCACCTGGCGGGTATCCCGTTCAGCTTCACGATGCACGGCCCGGCGATCTTCTTCGAGCCCGGCAAGTGGAAGATCGGCGTCAAGGCCGACCGCGCCGCGTTCGTCGCGTGCATCAGCGACTTCTGCCGAAGTCAAGGCATGATCTTCGCGCCGCAGCGCGCGTGGGAGAACATGACGATCGTGCACTGCGGCATCGAGCCCGAGCGTTACACGCCGAAGCAGCACGCGGAGCGAGGGACGAAGCTGTTGTTCGTCGCCCGGCTCGCGGCGGTGAAGGGGTTGCCGGTGTTGCTCGACGCGTTGGTGGACTTGTCGAGCGACGTGACGCTGACCGTGGTTGGCGACGGGCCGGATCGCGAGACGCTTGAAAAGCAGGCGGCATCGCTCGGGCTGGCGGGCCGGGTCGACTTCGTGGGCTACCGTTCGCAGGACGAGGTCGCGCAGCACCTGGCGGAAGCGGACTTGTTTGTCTTGCCGAGTTTTGCCGAGGGCGTGCCGGTGGTGTTGATGGAGGCGATGGCGACGGGCTTGCCCGTGGTCGCGACGCGGGTAGCCGGCGTGGCGGAGCTGGTCGAGGACGGCGTGTCGGGCGCGTTGGTGCCGCCGGGCAACCGGGCGGAGCTGACCGACGCGATCGGGCGGTTCGTCGAGGACGCGGACCGTCGGCAACGCTTCGGCGAAGCGGGCCGGGCGAAGGTCGTGGCCGAGTTCAATACGCGCACCGAGGCGGAGAAGCTGGCGGCGCTGTTTGCCCGGAGTTTTGCGGTATCCGGCGCGTCAAAGGAGCCACCAGTTGTCGCACCGAGTGCTCTTGAGACTCCCGGTGTGCAGCGGGACGAAGCGCACCCGACGATTGATCCGACCACGCCCGCGTTGCGGGCCGCGCAAGGGGCCAACGCGTGAGTTCGTCGACGCCCCCGAACACCGGTGCGCCATCGCCCGACGCTGGTCGGCGGTACTGCCTGATCAGCCCGGTGCGCGACGAGGCCGAGTACATGCGGCGCACGCTCGACAGCGTGCTGGGTCAGACCGAGCCGCCGACGACGTGGGTGGTCGTAGACGACGGCTCGACCGACGAGACGCCGGAGGTCCTCGCCGAGTACGCCGCAAAGTACCCGTGCCTGAAGGTGGTCACGCGGGACAACCGCGGCGGGCGCCGCGTTGGGCCGGGCGTGATCGAGGCGTTCTACGAAGGCTACCGCGCGATCGACCCGAAGGACTACGACTTTGTCTGCAAGATCGACCTGGACCTCGAACTACCGCCGCGGTACTTCGAGACGCTGATCGAGCAGATGCACCGGCACCCGCGTATCGGCACGTGCTCCGGCAAGGCCTACTTCCCGGGGCCGGGCAACACGGACAAATCGTTTGGTGGCGACTTGATCAGCGAGGCTTGCGGCGACGAGATGTCGGTCGGCATGATCAAGTTCTACCGGCGGTCGTGTTTCGAGGAGATTGGCGGGTTTGTGTCACAGGTGATGTGGGACGGGATCGACTGCCATCGCTGCCGGATGCTTGGGTGGATCGCGTGCTCGTGGGACGACCCGGAACTGCGCTTCATCCACCTGCGCCCGATGGGCAGCAGCCACAAGGGCATCTTCACCGGTCGGATGCGGCACGGGTTCGGGCAGTGGTTCATGGGCACGGGGCTGGCGTACATGACGGCGAGCGCCGTGTTCCGCATGACGCGCCCGCCATTTGTGCTGGGCGGGCTCGCGATGTGGTGGGGTTACGTGAAGGCGATGGCGGCGGGGAAGCCACGCTACGAGGACGCGCAGTTCCGGAAGTTCCTGCGGGCGTACCAGTGGGCGTGTCTGCTCAAGGGCAAGGCCCGCGCGACGCAGCGGGTCAACGAGCAGCAGGCCGAAGTCTGGCACCGGAACCACGGCGCGGCGGGTACCGTGGGCGACGCAGTCGACACCGGCCCAGCCGGCACCCCGGCGGCGGCGTGACGCTATCGGACGTGTCCGCGGCAACCTGTCGTTTGGGTTGTGATTTTTGGCCGGGGTGGACGCCGAAGCTCGTGGCCCGACGGGTACACTGTTCGCTGGCGTTCTGCGGGATTCGCCTGACTCAGCCGACGGTCGCGTCAGGCCGATACGGAAGCCAGCGGGGTTGCGGTCTTGGTTTGCGCCCCTGCGCCCGTGTTGTCTGGCGAAGCACGCCTGGCTCGCGTTGTTCCCCGATCACATCCGACGGAGCCTTCACCACGGCCCCGCCCACCCGAGATTCCCGGCATGAACCTCCGCCGCCCCGAGCCCCACGACGCCGACGCCCCTCGGGTGGACGTGTCCATCGTGGTCCCGGTCTACAACGAGCAGGAGAGCGCGCCGCGCCTCTACGCCGAGATCGCCGCCGTGATGGACCAGCGCGCGGAGCACGGCGAGGTATACGAGGCGATCTTTATCTCCGATGGCTCGTGGGACGACACCGTGCAGGCGTTGCGCGACGCGGCCGGCCACGATGAACGCGTCACCGTGATCGAACTGATGCGGAACTTCGGGCAGACCGCGGCAACGGCGGCCGGATTCGACCACGCCCGCGGCGACGTGATCGTGCCGATGGACGGCGACCTGCAGAACGACCCGGCCGACATCCCCGCGCTCGTCGCCAAGCTCGACGAGGGCGGGGACCACCCCGGGCGGTGGGACATCGTCTCCGGGTGGCGCAAGGAACGTCAGGACAAACTGCTCTCGCGGCGGTTCCCGTCGATCATCGCCAACCGGTTGATCAAGAAGCTGACCTGGACCACAGAGATCCACGACTTCGGTTGCTCGATGAAGGCGTACCGGCGGAAGGTGCTCGAGGACGTCACGATCTACGGCGAGATGCACCGGTTCCTGCCGGCGATCTGCAAGTGGCGCGGCGCCCGCATCACCGAGATGGTCGTCAACCACCGGGCCCGGGAGTTCGGCGAGTCCAAGTACGGGCTGAAGCGCACGTTCAAGGTCTTGCTCGACCTGCTGACCGTGAAGTTCCTCGGCGACTACCTCACCAAGCCGATCTACTTCTTCGGCAAGCTGGCGGGCATCACGCTGGCCATCGCGTTCGCGTCCGTGTTTGTCGCGCTGATCCAGAAGACCGGATGGATGACCGAGCACGGGCAGAAGGTCATGCTCAACGACAACATCTTCGTGCTGTTCGCGATGATGACGTTCCTCATGGCGGTCATCTTCCTGATGATGGGCGTGCTGTCTGAGCTGATGGTCCGGATCTACCACGAGTCGCAGAACCGAGCGCCGTACAAGATCCGTGACGTGTTCACCGCGGCGGCCTCGGGGCGCGACGGCGACCCGGACTCGACGCAGACCGGCCCGCGGATGACCGACGCGGCGTGAGTCGCGGTTTGGCCGCAGAACCAACGATACCTGGCCATGCCCTCCCCGATCGCCCACGGCTCGCTGTTGCTGCTCGCGGCGCCGTCGGTGCGCCCCCGGGTGGCGGCGCTACCTGCGTGGCGTAGAGGGTTGTTCTGGATGGCGCTGCTGTTTGCGTTGCTCGCGCCGGATTTCGACATCGCGCTGGGGTTGTTGCTGGGCTACGGCCCGTTCGAACTGCACGGCGGAGCGATGCACTCGCTGTTTCTGGCACCGGTGTTCGGCGTGCTGTGGGCGGCGGCAACTCGTGTGGTTGTGTTCCGTGGTTTGAGCACAGAACAAACCCAGTCGCCGTTCCGTTGGACAACGCTTTGGGTTCTCGGAACCGCGGCGTACGCGGCGCACGTGGGGATGGACTGGCTCACGCCCGGGCGCGGGGTCGGGCTGTTCTGGCCGATCAATGACCTGCGGTGGGGATCGCCGATCAAGCTGTTTGTGGGTGTCGAGCACTCCAACTGGCGCGACTGGGGCCACCACGTGTTGACACTGGGGACCGAGGGCGCGTTCGCGTTTGCTGTGTGGCTGATCGGCATTTGGGTTGCCCGGCAGCGCGATCGAGCCGACGCCGCCGTGACTGGCCAACACCCGGAGCCCGTGGCGTGACGACCGTGGCCGCTTCTACCCCCGAGCCCGTGGTGCCGGACGTGTCGGCAACGAGCGAGGCGGCGAGTGCCGACGCGGCGCTGCCCGGGCCGTTCTGCGTGGACACGCACGTGCACGTGTACCCGGTGTTCGATCAATCCAAGTTTCTCAACGCCGCTTCGCGTAACGCGCAGCGCCATGGTGGCGCGCCGGTCCTGATGCTGACCGAGTCGCGCGGCCATCGGGTGTTCCGTACGTGGCGCGAGGCGCAGCGCGTCGGCCCGTGGTCGTTCGTCGGCACGGGGGAAGGCGAGACACTGATCGCCCGCCGTGATGACGGCACGGAGGTCATCGTGTTGGCCGGGCGGCAGGTGATCACGTCGGAGCGGCTCGAGGTGTTGGCACTCGCGACAGACGCGACGGTGAAAGACGGGTTCCCGATCGACGAGACGATCGCGCACGTGTGGGGCGTGGGCGGGTTGCCCGTGGTGCCGTACGGGTTCGGGAAGTGGACCGGCGACCGGGGCCGTGTGGTGTCGCGGCTGATCGAGACCCACGCCGAGCACGGGCTGGTGCTGGGCGACAACGGCGGCCGACCGACGCTGGGGCCGCGCCCGCCGCACTTCGACCAGGCGGCGGCGCACCGGCTGACGATCCTCCCCGGCACGGACCCGCTGCCGCTGCGGAGCTGCCAGCGGGAGGCCTGCCGGTTCGGCGTGGTGCTGGACGGGCCGATTTCGCTGGGGGGGTTCGCGGCGGAGGTCCGGCGACGGCTGGCGAAACTGGGCCCGGTGCCGCGGCGGTTCGGGGACCACGTCTCGTTGCCGCGCGCGGTGTACCAGCAAGCGGCGCTGCGGCTGGACCGTAAGCTGTTCGGGGGCCGGGGCCTGTTGTGACCGCGACGTTGCCGAGGTTCTCCGCTCCGATCCGCGTGACGCCATGACCGCCCTGACCCGCGACATCGCCGCCGCCGAGTCGACCGATCACGACCTGATCGTGATCGGTGGGGGGGTGTACGGTGTGTGTCTCACGCTCGAAGCGGCACGGCGCGGGTACCGGCCGTTGCTGCTCGAACGCGGCGACTTCAACGCGGGTACGTCGTGGAACTCGCTGCGGATCGTGCATGGCGGGCTGCGGTACCTGCAGTCGATGGACGTCCGTCGGTTTTTCGAGAGCGTGTCGGAGCGGCGGTGGTTCTTTCGGCAGTTCCCCGACTTGGTCGGCGTAATGCCATGCCTGATGCCGTTGTACAACCGCGGGCTCAAGCGGCGGAGCACGTTCGGGATGGCGCTGCGGATCAACGACGCGCTGTCGCTGCGGCGCAACGTCGGGGTGCGGGCCGACCGGCACCTACCGCACACCGGGTTGGTCAGCGATGAGCAGGTCGCCGAGTGGTTCCCGCGTGTCGACCGCGACGGGCTGCGCGGCGGCGGGCGGTGGTTCGACGGCGTGATGCGGAACCACCAACGCCTGGTGATGGAGATGCTGCGTTGGGCGGTTGACGCGGGCGCGACCGTTTTGAACTACACCGAGGCGAAAGCGCTGACGACGCACGCCGGTGCCGTGCGGGGGGTCGAGGCGGTGGACCGCGTGACGGGCACGGCGCACCTGTTCACGGCTCCGGTCGTGGTGAACGCGGCGGGGCCGCGGTGCGTTGCGGTGGCCGAGACGCTGGACCAGGCGCACCCTGAGCTGTTCCGGCCGTCGGTCGCGTTCAACCTGTTGATCGATCACGAGCCGCTGGCGTCGTGCGCGGTGGCGCTGGAGCCGAAGCTGCCGGACGCGCGGACCTACTTTGTGTTGCCGTGGGAAGTGAACGGGAGACCGCGTGTGTTGGCTGGCACCTTCCACGCGCCTTGGCGCAATGACCGCCCGTTTGACGACCCGACGCCGGATGAGTCGCTGGTGGCAACATTCCTGAACGACCTGAACACCGCGGTGCCCGGGCTGGCGTTGCGGCGGGAGCACGTGCTGCGCGTCTACGCCGGGTTGCTTCCCGCGGAGGAGGAAGGCACGGAGCACACGGCGCACCGGCCGGTCTGGGTCGACCACGGCAAGGCCAACGGCCCGGCGGGGTTGTTCAGCGTGTCGGGGGTGAAGTACACAACCGCGCGGCTCGTTGCCGAACAGACGCTGCACCGCGTGTTCGGCCGCAAGCTACGCGACTACCGCCCTGCGGCCGCTCGGCCCGCGCCGCAGGACGGGTTGGACTTCGCGGTTTATCGGTCGCCCGCCAACACGCCCGAGGCGATCCGGCGCATCGCGTCGCTCGAATCGGTGGTGTATCTCGACGATATGATCCATCGGCGGGCCGACTGGGGCGCCGACCCGGCCGCGGAGGCCGACGCCCGCGCCGCGCTATCGGACGTGATCGGCGACACGCCGCCGACCCGGGCGCTCGACGCCGACGCCGCGTAAGGCCCGCCGGGTCTGCGCCCGTGTATCGAGTTGGTGAAGGATCAGGGGACCCACCGTGAAGATTCTGGTCATCGCGCCCCACGCCTTCTACGTCGACCGCGGTACGCCGATTGACCTCGACATTCTGCTGCGGGCATTGTCGAACGCGAGGCACGAGGTTCACGCGGTTGTCTACCACGAGGGCGAAGACCGCGAGTACCCGAACGTCACGATCCACCGCATCGACGCGCCGCCGTCGCTCGGCGGCATCGGTCCGGGTTTTTCGGCGAAGAAGCTCCGGGCCGACCATTACCTCTACCGACTCGCTTCCCGCTTGATGCGGGAGGTGGAACCCGACGTGATCCATGCTGGCGAAGAAGCCGTATTCATGGCGATGCGCCTCGGTAAGAAGCACGCTGTGTCGTACGTCTACGACATGGACAGCTCGATCGCTCAGCAGATGGTCGAGAAGAAGGGCTACCTTCGGCCGTTCGCGGGGTTCTTCAACTGGTGCGAGAAGAAAGCGGTGCAGAACGCTTTGGCGTGTGCGCCGGTGTGTCACGCCTTGGCCGACCTCGCTCGCAAGCACGGCGCAAAGCACATCGAGACCCTTCACGACATCTCGCAACTCGCCGACCCGGACCGGCCCCGGAAGGGCTGGCTTCACGAGAGGCTGGGCCTCCCGACGGGTCGGCCGATCCTGATGTACGTTGGCAACTTCGAGAAGTACCAGGGCGTCGACCTGTTGCTCGAAGGCTTCGCCGCGGCGCGCAAGCAGGACGCCGACGTCGAGCTCGTCATCGCCGGCGGCAACGACGCGGGTATCGCGGCCTACACGCAGAAGTCACGCGAGTTAGGCATTGACAACCAGACGCACTTCCTGGGGAGCTGGCCGGCCGACCGGCTCGACGAGCTGCTCACCGAGGCCGATGTATTGACCGCGCCGCGGATTAAGGGCATCAATACGCCGCAGAAGATATTCCCGTACCTGCACTCGGGCCGAGCGGTGCTGCTGACCGACCTTCCGACGCACAGCCAGATCGTCGATGGCACGGTGTGTGAACTTGCTGCGCCCACCTCCGTCGCGTTCGGGGAGGCGATCGCTCGCCTCGCGTCCGACCCGGCCCGGCGCGCCGAACTCGGCGCGGCCGGCAAGGCGTTTGTCGAAGCCAACCACACGTTCTCCGCGCACCAGCGCCGCGTCGACGCGCTTTATGGCTACGTGGCGGAGCAACTCAATCTCCCAAAGCCCCAGAGCCCGCGGGCTGAGCCCGCGGGCGTCGCCGCATGACCGAAGCCACGGTCCATCCCGGCACCAACGCCCTCGTGACGGGCGCCACCGGCTTTACCGGCGGCGCGCTCGCGCGCGAGATGCAACGCCGGGGTTACGCCGTTCGTGCGCTCGTCCGTGATCCGAACGCCGACACGGCTAAAGCGCTCGCCGACAAAGGCATCGAACTGGTTCGAGGCGACATCCGCGACGCCGACGACGTCAAGCGCGCCGCCGAGGGTGTCGAGCTTATCCAGCACATCGCCGCGGTGTTCCGTACGGCCGGTCACCCTGACTCGTACTACCACGACGTCAATGTTGCCGGCGTCGAGCACGTTATCGCCGCCGCCCAACACCACGGAACGCCGCGCACCGTGCACTGCTCGACCGTCGGCGTGCACGGCCATGTCGCGCAGATCCCCTCCGACGAGACGGCGCCGTACAACCCCGGCGACATCTACCAGGACACCAAGCTCGAAGGCGAACGCGTCATGCAGCGCGCGATCGCCGGCGGCTTCCCCGGCGTGATCTTCCGCCCCGCGGGGATGTACGGTCCGGGCGACCTGCGCTTCCTCAAGGTCTTCCGCGGCGTACAAAAAGGCCGGTTCCCGATGTTCGGCAGCGGCGAGGTCACGTACCAGTTCACCTACATCGACGACCTTGTCGACGGCATCATCCTCTGCGGGCAGCACCCCGACGCGATGGGCGGGCTGCTCATCCTTTGCGGCGACGGCTGGGTCAGCCTGAGCCACTTCGTGAGGCTCGTCGCGGCCGCGGTCGGCGGAAAGCCGCCGCGCATCCACTGGCCGCTCGGCCCGCTGCTCGCCGCCGCGAAGGTATGTGAGGCGTTGTGCAAGCCGTTGAAGATCGACCCCCCGTTGCACGTCCGCCGCTGCGAGTTCTACATCAAGGCCCGTGCCTTCAGCAACGCCAAAGCGAAACGCGTGCTCGGGTTCCAGCCGAAGATCAGCATGGCCGAGGGCGTGTACCGCACCGCGCAGTGGTACCACGAGCAAGGCCTGATCGGCCAGGTTGTTGGTCGTGCAGCGTACGACCATGCGGTGAAGGACCTCCCCGACGAGACGGCGATGACCACGGAAGCCTCTGGTCCGATGCCGCGACCCGCCGTGGCCTGAAGCCGATGAACGGGACCGCCGCCCAGCCCGCGCCGCCGCGACAGGAAGTCGACGCCGACTCCGAGTTGCGCGCGATGCTCAAGGACGAGAAGACCGGCGCGCTCACGAAGTACATGCTGCTGGTGCTGGGTCGGAAGTCGCTGTTGCAGTTGGCGTGGTTCGAGTTGGTGATGTTGCTTACGCAGAACCTGCCGGGGGCATTGGGCATCCTCCTGCGTCGCAAACTGTGGAGAACGCTGCTCGCGCACACGGGCCGCAACGTCGTGATCGGACGCGGCGTCACCGTCCGGCACCCGCACCGCATCCGCCTGGGCGACAACGTCGTGATCGACGACTACGCGGTGCTCGACGCCAAGGGGACGCAGGAAGTCGCGATCGACATCGGCGCCGACACGGTGATCGGGCGGAACACGGTGTTGTCGTGCAAGTCGATGGGCAGCAACTCGGGCCGGTTCGTTCTCGCCGAGCGCGTGAACATCTCGTGCAACTGCACGCTTATCAGCGAAACCGAGTTCAAGATCGGCACCAAGGTGCTCATCGCCGGGCACTGCTACCTGATCGCCGGCGGCAACCACGGCACCGACCGGACCGACGCCCCGATCCTTGATCAGCCGATGTTCGAGAAGGGCGGCGTGACCATCGAAGACCACGCCTGGCTCGGCGCGAATGTGACGGTGCTCGACGGCGTGACGATCGGTCGAGACAGCGTGATCGCGGCGGGCGCTGTGGTAACACAGACCGTTCCCGCATTCACAATCGCCGGTGGCGTCCCCGCGAAAGTGCTCAAGGACCGCAAGAGCGCAGAACAAAACCCGGGGACTGCTGTCCCCGGGCATTAGGTGAAGCGGGTATGCCGTGTTGTCTCACGGCTTGTGCATCGTGAAGTACACGTTGATGAAGTCGTGCGCGAGCTTGCGTTTTTCGATATCGACGAAGCCGGCGTCTTCGAGCATCTGTGCCGCGAGCTCTTCGCCCCACATCGTGCCCAGGCCTCGCCCGCCCTGCGCAAGCGAGACGGTCATGCAGTGCATGGTGGAGATTGTGTAGGTGAACGTGCCGAGCGGGTGGTCGAGGTTCTTCTCGAGGTGGCTGCTGCCGGCGATGTCCTGCATCAGGAACGTACCGCCGGGTTTGAGCGCCCGGTGGACGTTGGCCAGGACGGTGTCGGGTTCTTTCTGGTCGTGGATCACGTCGAAGCCGGTGACCAGGTCGAAGTGGCCTTCGACATCGAGCGTGGTCAGGTCGGTGGTCTCAAACGTGACATTGGTCAGGCCGCGGTCTTTCGCTTCCGCCATGCCCATCTCGATCGCCTCGGCGCACAGGTCGTAACCCATGAACCGGCTGTTGGGGAAGGCCTCGGCGAGCGCACACACGGCCCGGCCGGCGCCGCAGCCGATGTCAACGACCTCGATGCCCGCCTCGAGCCGATTCAGCAGATCGGGCTTCATCGGCAGGATGTGTTCGTGCAGCGCGGCGACGACGGTCTGCGCGCTCTCCTCAGCCATCGTCTCGTGGAAGCGGTGGAAGCAGCCGTAGTGCACGCCGCCGCCGTGCCTGAACTTCTCGATGACGTCGCTCTCCACGGAAGCGACCACGCCCAGCCACTGCGCGGTTACCGCGAGGTTCTCCGGCGTCGCGCGGCGTGTGAGCCAACGGGCGTGCTCGGCGGGCAACACGTAAGTCCGGTCGGCGGGGTCATACTCGACGACCCGGCCCGTCGTCATCGCGCCCAGCCACTCGCGGACGTAGCGCTCCTGCAGCCCGCTGCGCTCGGCGAGCTGGGCGGACGTCAGCGGCGGTTGGCCGTCCATCGTGTCGAACAGGCCGGTCCGGTGACCGACCGAGATCATGACCATGAGGGCCGACTCGTTGAGCGAGGCAAGGAAGCGGTCGGCGAAGGCGTCGGCCCGCACTTCGTCGAACGGTTTCGCGACGGGGCTTTGGGCGGGGGTTTCGGTGGTGGCCGCAGGCATCGGTGTCTCCATTGAGATCAACGGGTGGGGGGTTAGGGTTATCCGCAGGCCGAAGGGGGTACCGCCCGACGCCGGCGTTAATGCGGCACACCATACGGAGCGATCAAGGGGTTGGGTCTTGACTCCAGGTCAAGTTCGGGTTGACTTATGGTCAACCTGATCCGTTCGTACCTATGGGTTTCGCACTTTCTTGCCGGAGCCAGTGATGACCAATCCCGATGCTCGTACCGCCGTGGAACTCTTCGGCGAAGGCAAAGCCGGCACGTCGACGCGCGACCGCCTGATCGACACGGCGTTGAACCTGTTCATGGAGCGTGGCTTCCACGCTGTGGGTCTCGACCAGATCCTGGCCGACGTGGGCGTGACCAAGACCACGTTCTACAACCACTTCGAGAGCAAGGACCAGCTCGCCGTCGAGGCGCTGCGTCGGCGTGACGACTTCGACATGCTGTTCTTCACCAAGGCGATCGTGGAGCGTGGCGGCGGCGAACCCCGTGACCAGTTGCTCGCGGTGTTCGACTTGCTCGACGATTACTTCAACGACGCGGCGTTCGTCGGCTGCCTGTTCATCAATGCCTGCGCCGAGTTCCCCCTGCCCGCCGACCCGATCCACCAAGCTTCGGCGGCGCACTACGCCCGGGCCCAGCAGCACCTCGAGGGTTTGGCCAACGCGGCGGGCGTGGCGGACCCGGCCGGGCTCGCGCGGCGGTGGCTGATCCTGTTCCAGGGCGCGATCACGCAGCGCCTGGTGCTGGCCGACGACAACGCCGCCAAGGACGCGCGTGCGGTTGCGGAGCGGCTGTTGGAAGGTGCCGGCGCGGCCGACTGACCGCGCGGGATGCAGATTTCGCCTTGACTTTTCCGGGCCCGGTGGGATACTTCAGGCATGTCGCAGCGGTTCTATTTTGCCGGCTTCTTCTGGTTTACGCGGCCACAGGCCGTGTCGGGAGCCGTCTGAGCCCGCTGGATTCTGTTTGGATCAAGCCCTCAAACCCCGATGCGGCGAGCGTCGGGGTTGTTGTTTGGTCAATGCCCAATCAGCTCACCCCGTGACCCGGAGCGTCTCACCATGATCATCGTCATGCACCCCAGCGCCACCAAGCAGAACGTCGACCACGTCTGCGACCTTGTCCGCGAGATGGGGCTCAAGGACCACCCGATCGTCGGCACCAACCTCACCGTCGTCGCGGTCATCGGCGACGACCGCAAGAAAGACGGGACCAAGTTCGAGCAGGCGCCCGGCGTCGACCGCGTGATGAAGGTCCTGCAGCCCTACACCCTTGCCGCCAAAGCGGACCCGAAGCAGCGTAGCGTCGTGACGATCGGCGGCCCGGCGACGAAGTCGGACACCGTGTCGTTCGGCGGCGCCATGGTCCCGGTGATCGCCGGGCCGTGCAGCGTCGAGGGCGAGGAGGCGATCATCGAGGCGGGGAACGCCGCGAAGAAGGCCGGGGCCCACGCGCTGCGGGGCGGGGCGTTCAAGCCGCGCACCAACCCGTACAGCTTCCAGGGCCACGGCGAGGACGGGCTCAAGATGCTCGCCGTGGCGCGAGAGGCGACGGGCCTGCCGATCGTTACCGAGGTGCTGACGCCGACAGACGTCAAACTCGTCTCCGGTTACGCCGACATGCTGCAGATCGGCACGCGGAACAGCCAGAACTTCAAGCTGCTCGAGGCCTGCGGCGACCAACCCAAGCCCGTGCTCATGAAGCGCGGTATGAGCATGACCCTCGACGAGCTGTTGCAGGCGTGCGAGTACATCCTCTCCGGCGGGAACACGGGCGTCGTGCTCTGCGAACGCGGCATCCGCACCTTTGAGGACCACACCCGCAACACGCTGTCGCTTTCGGCCGTCCCGGAACTGCACCACCGGACGCACCTGCCCGTCGTCATCGACCCCTCGCACGGCACGGGCAAGGCCCACCTGGTGCCGGCGATGGCGAAGGCCGCGATCGCTGCGGGCTGTGACGGGTTGGCGATCGAGATGCACGTCTGCCCCGAGAAGGCCTGGACCGACGGGGCCCAGTCGGTGACGCCGGCCGTGCTCGCCGAGCTGATGCCCGAGCTGGATCGTGTCGCCCAGGCGGTGGGGCGGTCGTGCCCGGTCGGCGTGACCGCAGATGTGTGACTTTCCATTTCGACGCCGTAACGCCTAGGCCATCTTGTCCGTAGCATCTCGGTATGGCCAGCGACACGGGTGCCCCCGCCGACGGCGGGCCGATGATCCGGACGGCGGACGTGCGCGTCGACTACGACGACGTGACGGCTGTGCGCGGGTTGTCGTTCGAGGTTGCGCGGGGTGAGGTATTCGGGCTCATCGGGCCCAACGGGTCGGGCAAGACGTCGACGATCCGCGTGCTGGCGACGCTGTTGGAGCCGACCTACGGCGAGGTGTTCGTCGGCGGTTTCGACACCGCGACGCACGCCGCCGAGGCGCGGGCCGTGCTGGGTTACATGCCCGACCTGGCGCCGGTGCACGACGACCTGACCTGCTTCGAGTTCCTCGATCAGTTTGCCGGGGCGTACGGGCTGCCGCGCCGCGATCGGCGGCGACGCGTGGAGGAGTGCCTCGAACTCGTCGATCTCACGGCGAAGCGCAACGCGATGGCCGGGACGCTGTCGCGCGGGATGACGCAACGGCTCGTGCTGGCCAAGACCCTGCTGCATCGCCCGGCCGTGATGCTGCTCGACGAGCCCGCGTCTGGCCTGGACCCGCTCGCCCGCGCGGATTTGCGAGACTTGCTCCGCCGGCTGGCCGGCGAGGGCGTCACGGTCCTGATCTCGTCGCACATCCTTACCGAGCTCTCCGGCTTCTGCACCTCCGTGGGCATCATGGAGCAGGGCGAGATGAAGCACTGCGGCCGGATCGAAGAGCTCTCGGCCCACGCCGACGGTACCCGGCAGGTCGTCGTCGAGCTGCTCGAGCCCGCGGAGGCGTTCGTTGGACAGCTCGACGAGATCGACCAGGTTTCGCGGGCGCTGGCGGTGGACCACACGGCCACGCTCACGTTCGCCGGCGACGAGGCCGAGGTCGTGGCGTTGCTGCGCTCGCTCGTCGAGCAGGGTATGCCGGTGCGCGGGTTTTACGAACGGCGGCGCGACATCGAAGACCTGATGCGCGAGTCCGGAGCCAAGGAGGTCTCTTGAACGAGTCGATGACCAACTTGGCCGTATCGCCGCACGTGCCGCCGTGGTTCGCGTTCTGGGCCAATCCGATCGCGCAACGGTGCCGCCGCGCTCGGCTACGCGGCCGGCACATCGCGGTGTACGGCCTGCTCGGTCTGGCGGTGATCGGCTTCGTGTTCCTGGTTGCCTACCTGCTCCCGGTCTACCAGTTCGACCGACCACACGCCTTCGCCGCTCGCAGCGCGATCATCCCGATGCTCGTTATACAAGGCATCGCGCTGATGGGGATGGGCACGATGGCGCTGGCGACCGGCATCGCGCGGGAGCGCGACCGTGACCTGCTCGACTACCAACGCATGACCCCGATGGGGCCAACGGCGAAGATCCTGGGTTACCTCTTTGGATTGCCCGCCCGGGAGTACTTCCTGTTTGGCATCACCGTGCCGTTTGTGCTGTACGCGGTGTGGGTCGGCGAGCTGCCGCTGCTGAAGGTGTGCAAGTATTACGTCGTCTTCTTTTCGGCGGTGTGGTGCTACCACCTGACCGGGTTGTGTGCCGGGATGGTCAGCCGGAAACCCTGGCAGTCGGCGGTGATCTCGGTCGGGCTGGTGGTCGTGTTGTACCTCGTGCTGCCGCAGCTGTCGTACGTCGGGCTGTGGGTGTTCGAGTACCTCACGGTGTACCCGACGTTCTTCACGCTGTTGGCCGAAGAGTTGAACGACGGCGATCGCGTGCTGGTCTCGGGTCGGCTGATCCAGATGTACGAGGACGTCCGTTTCTTCAACGCGGCGGTGGACCCGTTGTGGTTCTCGTTGGCGTTGCAGGGCGGGCTGATCCTGACGCTGTTCACGGTGGTTCGGCGGAAGTGGATCGACGCGGGTCGTCACGCGTTCTCCAAGCCGTTCGGCTTGGGGTTCGTGTTGGCCGTGCACGTGTTGGTGGTCGGCACACTGTGGTCCGCGTTGCGGGACGGTTCGATCCTGACGCGCATCGGCCGGGCGATGGGGGACCTGCCGGCACAGGCGACGATGGGATGGCTGCTCGGGCTGTACGTCGTGGTGTCGGCGTCGGCGGTGCTGCTGACGACGTTCCTGATTACGCCCGGGCAGCACGGGGCGCGGCGCGGCTACCGGCGGGCCCGCAAGAACGGCCGGGCCTCGGTGCCGATGGCGTGGGACGCTGCGCCGGCGTTACGGTGGGTGTTCGGCCTGGTCGCCTTGTCCGTTGTGGGGTACGCCGTGCTGGTCGCCCTCGCCCGGCAGAACCCCGACCTCTTCCGCGGCCCGTTGGAGTGGGGGTGGGTCGGGTCGCCGATCTTGATCCTTGCTCTGATGGCGTTGCTGTTCCACGGTCTGGCCGAGCGTTGTAAGCCCCGGGTCCTGCTGTTGGCCGCGTTCGGGCTGTGGGTGTTCCCGATCATGGTGGGGGTCATCGCGGCGATTGTGCTGCGCGAGGAGTTGGCGGTGCTCTACCTGGGGGCGCCGTCGCCGCTGATCGCAGGGGTGCTTTCGCTCGTCGGGTTGACGTATCACACGGGGTTGCCCAGCCCGACGTGGGACGACGGGTTCGAGCGCGACGTGCTGTCTCATGTGCCAACGGTGATTACGCTTTTCGTCGGTGTTGCCGCGGTGGTCACGTTGTTCGTCCAGGTCAACCGGGTGCGTTGGATGGCGCGCTGGCGGGCCGAGGAGGCGGAACGCTTGCCCGATGCCGGTGTTTGAGTCGGCGGCGCCGTGACACGTCAAATGCCGGGCAGCGTTGAAGCGGGCATCGCGACGGCGTCGTTTTCGATGCAGGCCACCGGGTAGGCGCAGTAGTCGACGCTGAACGCGCCGGCCGGTCGGTGGTTGCCGGAGTAACCGACACCGCCGAAGGGCAGCCTGCCGGAGGCGCCGGTGGTCGGCCCGTTGCGATTGATGACCCCGGCCCGGACCTGCGAGATAGAAGTGGTCATCAGTCATTCTATCGATATGGCACTGATTTCAGACAACTGAAAGTTTCCTTGCTGCGAGGCGTGCGCCAGCCACATCGAGTCCAACTCTGTTAACAGCACCGTCGAGCTGTTGCTCCAGTGGCTGCGCAGCC
>JANQPR010000090.1 GCA_028285385.1 Phycisphaera sp. | reverse complement strand
GTCCGCACTGTGGCGCCGGTCGCTTACGTCGCGCTTCGGCCGGACACCCACCGCGCGGTGGTGCAGCTCGTCATCGAGGCGGCGAAGGACGACCCGCCGGCGGGGCTGCTCGCGTCGCCGGGCACGTTCCCGTCGCTGGAGCGGATGGACGCGGCCGTGGCCGACGAGGCGCGCTACTTCTTCGAGCGCGGGCCGAACGTGCTGCACCGGCTGTTCCCGTTCTGGCTGGCGTCGCTGATCGACCGGCTAATCATCCTGCTGATCCCGCTGCTGGCGATCCTGCTGCCGCTGTTCAAGGCCGCGCCGCCGATGCTGCGGTGGAACGTCCGCCGGCGCATCTACCGCTGGTACCGCCAACTCCGCGTGATCGACGAGGAGCTCTCGCACGGCGACGTCCCCCGCGAACGCCTCGCCGCCGACCTACAACAACTGCGCGATCTCGACACGGAAGTCGCAGAGACCGACGTGCCGCTGTCGTACATGGAGGAGTTCTACAACCTCCGCCTGCACATCGCGTACATGCGGCAGCGGACCGAGCGACGCTTGAGCGGCGAGCGCAAGGGCGTCGACCTGGACGACTACATCAAACCGGTAGAGGCGTGACGTCTATCTTGATTCTGTACCGGTCTCGGTCGTTTCTTTTCCTTCCGGAGTCGCACGGTGAAGTACATCCGAACCCCGATGTCGGCGCTGTTGCTGAGCGTGATGCTTTTGTCCGTTGGCTGCGCCCGCGAGAACAAGGTCCGCAAGATCGACCACGCGTTCCTGGACGGGCTGCGTAACCAGCGCGTCGTCGTGCTCCCCGTCGAGGCGGAGCACGAAGGCAACACGATGTCGAACGCGATCGGCGCGGGCTTCGGCGCGGCCGGGGTGCTGATCGCGCAGGACATGCAGCGCGACCGGGCCGACCCGTTCTACGTCGGCGAGCTGAACCGCTCGACGCAAACTCAGCTCGTCGCCGCGGCACAGCGGGGGCTGCGTTCGTGGCGTGTCCGCGTGTCGGGCGTCGTCGCCGTGACTGGCAAGGGCACCGCCGAGCAAGCCCGCCGCGCGGCCGAGAACCACAACGCTGCCGGCGTGCTCGTCGTGAAGCCGCACTTCCAGGCCAAGCAGGGCATGACGCACGACACCCCGGCCCTGGCCACGAACTGGAAACTGCTCGACTCCGCCGGCAAGACCCGCCTCGAGGTCCAGACCTGGGCGTTCGACGACGAGTCCCTGCCGCAGTGGACCTCAATGGACACCTACAACCCCGAGTACCGGCCCCGGCTGATGGAGGCCGTCGATGGTAACGCCGCGTCGTTCGTCGAGCTGCTCACGGCGGCGTCGCAGGAAGCCAGGGCAACCCCGCAGCGCGACTAGGCTGCCCGCGGGAGCAGGCCTCCAACCGGCAACTCAACTCTCGATCGCGGGCGTCGCCGGTCAACCGCAGTCGGTGGTTATCCCGCCGTCGCAATATCTCGAATGATGCGCTCCACCGTCTTCTCGACTGATTGATCACTGTTGTCAATGACTGTCCCCGCAGGCCTCGAGAACATGGCTGAGTACATGTACTCGATGCGTGCACGCTCGGTCTCACTCAACTCCCGATCCTCACGCTTCGATAGGGCAACTTCCTTTCGCGGAAGCAGTGTAAAGACGTGTACGGTCTCGGGCACCTGTTGCTGAAACCGATCAAGGTTCTCGATGGACACCGGCCAAGAAAGAACGACGTCAAAGCCCCTGTCCAACCAACGACGCGACAGTGCCGCCGAATCCTCGATGCAGAAGGGGGAGCATTCTTCGAGGGTTAGGCAGTCTGCAAAATGCCGCAACTCATCGACCTCAATATGGATGGTGCGAGGTCGAAGGGCGGCCAATCGCGTTGCGACGGTTGTTTTGCCGGCATTAATTGGCCCATCTAACCAAATGATCATGCGGATAGCCGCTATTCGACGGAACTGATTCGGCAGAACATCTGCCGGTCTTTCACGGGAGTATCCGACCCAAGACCGACGGGGTCAAGGTGTTCGGTCGATCGCATACAGAACTGCAAGCACGCGTTCAGGCCGCGAGGCGTCTCACGTTCTCGACGCGTTTGGGGCCCGCATCGGATACGGCCTTCGACTCGGGACTGTCGGTCTGGGCATCATGCGGAACTGGGGGTGGAAGCATCTGTCCGAGGGTTAGTCCAACGAGTCTGACTGGTAGCCACAGTGGCAGCTTCGGAAGCGGTGCCGCCCGTCATATTTGCTCACCAACCCGACGTGTGCATATGAGACTTCTCGATAACCATGCACCATCGGTTGATTGCCTGGTAATCGCCGCCAGTGCCCGCTTCGCACAGGACGCGATGGCTCGCTAAAGAGCTCCGTGGCTTCCGGAGCGTGATAAATGGCCGTTCATCATTCGTTGAGCTCGTTCAGTAGCTCGCGCGCGATTGTCTCAAACTCCGCCCCCGCACCATCGTGCTCCACTAAGTGGACTTCGATCAGCCGTCGCCATGTATCCGCCTTCGTGCAATTCTTGAAACGCCATGCCCGATCTTCGCAATCGTTCTGTGCCTGTTCCACCAACCACATCGCCATTTCCGGGTTTTCGGGCTTCGATGTCGCCAGCAGCAGCATGATCGCCGTCGCAAAAAACGGACGGTCCTCGTCGTACAACTCGCAATCACGCATCCGCCAAGCGACCAGCTGTGTCGCCGCCCGAATCGTCTGTGGGCCCAAAGCGATCGCACTGGCCGCCAGTTGGATCAGCGTCGATTCCTCGCCGGTCATGTAGTCCACGTTCTGGGGTTCCCCTCCTAAGCGGAGCAGTACCGCGCACGAGAACAGCCGGATCCAATGTCCACGTGGCCCTGTCGATCCCGGAGCCCAAGTCGGATCTTCCGGTTCCGACCACCGCATCAGTTCCAAGACTTCCTTTGGCTCCCACTCGAGAGGAGCCGGGCGATCACCCGCAACGATTCGCTTCAACGCGTGTAGGTGCTTGGACGCATCCAAGCAGTAATCCGCCTCGGCAATCTCACGCAACATCGACCCATCGACCGCACGAAACGTGATCTGCAACAGCACCTCGGGATCGGGGCGCAACATGTCCAGTGGTGTACCAACCATCTCGTTCAATTTATCTAAGGATTGATGGAAGACATGTAGATTTGTGGGCACTCTCCGGCGCGTCAATGTCCAACACCCTTGAGGTGTGACGTTACAGCCAAAGGCTGAAGCGTGAGCCGCTGTTCACGCGGCGAGTCGCGTGAAGTTTGTCACCTGCTTCCTGCCCTCCCTCTGAGAGGAGCCGGGGGAGTGTGCTTGGAGTTGCCGGGAGACGTCGTAAGTGTTCGCGTCTGTGCGGGCGGGCAGGGACAGCATCGCCGGGTCGCGCTCGACTTCGGCCATCCACCGGTCGCGCAGCTCTCGCGCCAGCGCGGCCAGCGCCGGGTCGTTCTTGCTGCTCATCCGCTTCGCCGCGGCCGGAATCTGTTTTTGGGCCTCACGCTTGGCCCGCTTCGTCGCCTCGGCCGTGGCCCGCTTGGCCTCCGCCTTCGCTTCCTTCTCCCGCCGCTCGGACCGGCGGCCGAGCGAAAACCCCGGCAGAAACAGGCAAAACACCACCCGCACCGCGCGCGACGTCCGTGAAACTGGGCCAAGTTTCGAGCGTGGGCGACGCCCCATAACCGGGTGATCCGCCGCGTTTCACCCCGCGCCCGCCCCGCGTCACCCCGTCCCGAGTGAGCCCCACCCCCGCTTAGCGCCGCGAGACCGGATGCGCGGTGCCACGCACCCCACGCGCGACGCATCCAACCCCGCACGCGTCACACGCCACCCCGCCGGTATCGCGGGACGCCCCTGATCTTGCCGGAAATACCGCTGCATCTCGCGGCCTCACCCCATGTGTTGGTTGCTACACCTCAGTGGCAGACTGATGTGTGCCGCGACGCTAAGCAGGCACACGTAACGGATGGCCGTGAAGTGTGGCGCCCGGCTACGTGACGACAAACGGGTCTTGACAAGGCACTTGGGCCAGTCGATGATCGAAGGGCGCGGCGGATGTTCTGGTGAATCGATTCTGTCCAATGGCGGTTAAACAACCTTTCGCGACGGGAACTCACTCACATGGCACAGCACAAAGTAACAATGAAGATGCCGCCGCGTGAACTGAATCGCGCGGATGCTGAATTCACGGTGAATCGCGATGGCAAGAAGCTCGGAACACTGACAGTGTCGAATGGTTCGATAGTTTGGTTCCCGCCATATACATCATATGGCTATAAGATCGGCTGGAAGAAATTCCACGAGTTGATGGAAGAACACGCAACCCGCGTTGAGAAGCGGTAGGTCTTGTTGCCTAATCAGCGGCTGCAGGTGACCAGCGTTGCCCGCGATGGACAATCAACCGAACGGTTTGATGCCTCCTCTTACGGGCGGCCGGTAACGCAACCGATTTATGTTAACGGTGTGTGGTTACGTCCGTCTTTGCGGTGCGGATACCGAATGACTTGTGAAGTCGTGCCTCGGCCAACTGAAGATAGCTAGATTCGATTTCGACGCCAACGCTGTGCCGGCCCCATCGACCGGCGGCTAGTGTGGTTGTGCCGGTTCCAAGGAAAGGATCAAGCACCGTATCGCCCGCGAAGCTGAACATCCGCACCAAACGCTCTGCAATCTCGACTGGATACGGTGCGGGGTGGTGCTTTGTGGATGCCCCGCCAACTGTCCACACTTGGCGGAACCACTCGCGATGATTCGCCTCGCCGATCACGCTAAGCAGTCGGCTGGTAAAAGAAGGCTTGCGGTAGCCCGGCGGTTTGCGTTGCATGAGAATGAACTCAATGTCATTCTTGATCACTGCGTTTGGCTCATACGGCTTTCCCAAGAAGCCTCCGCCCGATCCGGAGGCTTCGAAACGCGCATTCGCGATTTTGTGCCAGATAATCGGAGCAAGATTGTCGAAACCGAGACGTCGGCAGTCTTCTTGAATCGAAGCGTGAAGAGGGACAACAGCGTGCCGCCCGTGCTCTCGTCGCGAAAGGCAAACGTCACCGACAACGACAATCAAACGACCGCCGGGAACGAGCACGCGGAAAGCGTGTTTCCATACCTGATGGAGACCTTCGAGAAATGCATCGTAGTCACCGATGTCGCCTAGTTGTCCTTTGGATCCGACGTACTTTTTGAGCGTCCAGTATGGCGGGGAAGTCAGCACAAGGTGAACCGAGCCGTCATCAATGAAATCGAGGTTGCGAGCATCACCGAGAAAGAGGCGATGCTGCGTTGGCATTCCAAGTAACGAATCCTCGATCGCTTCAATCGTTTTCTGATTCTTTGCGATCTGCGGGATTGCTCGTTTGAGCGCGGAGTCAGAGAGGTCTGCGTCGATCACTTTGTGAAGCGATGGCGGAAGCAACTTGGTGTTGGGCTGTGTCATTTAATCGTCCTTGATTCCGGGGTTGCGGCGCATCGTCTCGTTTACCAGCGTGTCAAACATGACACCTACGGAATCTCTTCCGGAAACAAGAATAGGCCCTTCGGCAAAGTTGACTTCGGCCACAGCAAATGCCTCAAATGTTCCAGGGCTCCAATAGGGCGCGCGTCTGCCGGAAAGGTTCTCAAGCCTCGACCGGAGTAGCTGGACCCAAGTGCACCCGTGCTTGTCGCTGACGATGTCGTTTTGGCCATCAATCAACATGAGGTATCCCGTAACTACTTCCGGGGAATAGAGTTGGATACTAGTTGTCTCCCCCATGGCATCATCGATGCGGTTCGGAACGGTGCCGGGCAAATTCTTAAGGATCGACTTGAGCGAGATCACGAGCCGATACTTGCCGGCCCATTTCCACGCAATATCCCAGTCTTTAGGGCGGCCACCCGCCGGGATCGTGACTTCGGCTTCTGCCCCGTGTAGCCCTCGGGCGTCGAGTTCGGCAATACAGAAATCAGCAAGAATCGAAAGCCGCTTGGTGGAGGTCTTTTTCCCTTCGACCACCACGAGTTGGTAGAGGCTATCTATCGCTGCTTGAAGGGATGCACCGGACATCAGCAAAGTCTACAAAGATGCAGATCATGTGGCCGGGTGCCACTTGTGAGGAAGCCTCAGCAGTAGCGGCGGAGGGAGGTAAGTCACCTGGTGGTCACCAGCCATTTGGTGGCGAAGCCGGCGGCGGTGCCGGTGAAGCGCAGACGCTGGTGTGGGCGGGCCCGAGCAGGAGCCGATCGGCACCGAAGGCGGACGTGTGAGTGTGGTGTAAGTGGGGCACTCACCCCAGCCGCTCGGTCGCGACGTGGTACTGCGGGTCTTCGCTCAGGTTGACCTCGACCAGGTCGCTCGCGCGGTCGAGGAGCTGGCGACACTCGGGCGAGAGGTGCGTCAGGTGCAGGCGTTTGCCGGCGGCGCGGTACTTCTCGGCCAGGGCGTTGATCGCTTCCAGGCCGGACTGGTCGTAGACGCGGGTGTAGTAGAAGTCGATGACGACGTCGTCGGGGTCGTGCTTGGGGGTGAACAGGTCGTTGAACGAGCGGACGGAGGCGAAGAACAGGGCGCCGTGGAGCTGGTAGACCTTGCTGCCGTGCTCGTTGAACTTGATGTCGGCGCCCATGTGCGTCGCGTGCCGCCAGGTGAACACGAGCGCGGCGACGACGGTGCCGAGGACGACGGCGGTGGCGAGGTCGTGCATGAAGACGGTGTAGCCGGTCACGAGCAGCATGACGAACACGTCGGAGACCGGGACCTTCCGCCACATGTGCAGCGTGGCCCATTCGAAGGTGCCGATGACGACCATGAACATGACGCCGACGAGGGCGGCCATCGGGATCATCTCGATCCACGGCGCGAGCACGAGCACGAACGCGAGCAGCATCACGGCGGCGACGATGCCCGAGAGCCGGCCGCGCCCGCCGGAGTTCACGTTGATCAGCGACTGCCCGATCATCGCGCAGCCGCCCATGCCGCCGAAGAGGCCGCAGGTGACGTTGGCGACGCCCTGCCCGACGCACTCGCGGTTGCCCCGGCCGCGCGTGTCGGTGATCTCGTCGATCAGCGTCATCGTCATCAGCGACTCGATCAGCCCGACGCCGGCCAGCACCAGCGAGAACGGCAGGATGATCCACAGCGTCTCGAGGTTCAGCGGCGGCAGCACCTCGTACTGCGGGTCCAGGAAGTACGGGATCGGCAGGCCGCCTGAGAGCGACGCGTCGTCGGAATCCACCGTCGCGACGGCGGCGGCGACCTCGGCTTCGCTGAGGATGATGCCGTGTTCTTCGTCAGCGGCGTGCGCGCTGGAGGGCGCGACGACCATGCCGGCTTGCTCGGCGTCTTCCTGCAACTCTTCGATCACGGGCGCGCGTTTCTCGGCCAGTGCGTCGCGGACCGCGTCGGCCTGGAGGTTCGTCTCGAGCATGTCGCCGACGGTCGCCAACGCGTTGCCACCCGACGCGGGTCGCAGCGAGTCCGGCCCGTAGGCGTTGATGCCCGCCGCCAGCCCCGACACCAGCAGGATCGCGGCCAACGACGACGGGAACGCCTTGGTGAGTTTGGGCAGGCCCCAGATGATGACCATGGTCAGCACGACCAGCCCGAGCATCAGGAACAGCCGTGGCCCGGACATGTACACGAGTACGCCCGTGGCGTCGTCGAGCACCTTGAAGCTGCCGAGTTGCGCAAGACCGATGACGATTGCGAGCCCGTTGACGAACCCGAGCATGACCGAGTGCGGCACCATGCGGATCAGCATGCCCAGCCGACCGAGCCCGACCGCGATCTGGATCAGGCCGCAGAGCACGACGGCGGGGAACAGGTACGTCACGCCGTGCGTCGCGACCAGCGAGACAACAACGACGGCCATCGCCCCGGTCGCACCGGAGATCATGCCCGGGCGGCCGCCGAGCACCGCGGTGATCAGCCCCAGGAAGAACGCCGAGTACAGCCCGATCAGTGGGTCGACCCCGGCGACGAACGCGAACGCTACCGCTTCGGGCACCAAAGCCAGCGCAACGGTCAGGCCGGAGAGCACGTCGTCCTTGGCGTTGGCGGTGCGTTTGCGGAAGAACTCGATCATGGGGCGGGGCTCGGGTCGGGTGGCAGCGCACGCCGGCGGGGGGTCGTTGGCTTGCGTCGGTTCGGTTGAGTTGAAAAGAAAAACGCCACGAGCGTTCGCGGCGTCGACGGGGCGGCAGGGTAACGGATGCGGTGACGGGGCGGCGCTACCGCCGGTCGCGATTCAATCCGAACGCTCGGCCGGCGAAGTTGGAGCGATGTGATCCAACGCTTTCACGCGGTGAGAACACTATTGACACCGCCCGGGTTCCGAGTGCATACTGTCTTAATGAGAATCGTTTATCATTTTTCACGTATCCGGATCACTGCGGCGACCGCGCTGTCCTGGCTCAAGTTCAGCGGACACGGGGTCACTGTCGAGCCGTCGCTGGCTTTCATGCCGTTGACGCCCATGGGGACATTTGTTCAGGCGGTGGGCGGCGATGAGGTGGCGGTCACGTGTTTCGTGAAGGGGCCGGACGACCTGCAGGCGGCGGAGCATTCATGGTGATGGCAGATCCGGGCGAGACGTTGGATGCCGTCGTCGTGGGCGGCGGGGCAGCAGGGATCGGCGTGGCGGTCGCGTTGAAAGACGCAGGCGTTGAAGATTTTGCCGTGCTAGATCGGTCACGGGTGGGGGCGTCGTTCGAGGCGTGGCCGGCGGAGACGCGGTTCATCACGCCGTCGTTTCCGAGCAACTCGATCGGGATGTTGGACCTGAACTCGGTGGCGATCGGGGTGTCACCGGCATACAGCATCGAGACGGAACACCCCACGGGCAAGCAGTACGCGGCCCACTTGCGCGGGTTGGCGAAGTACTTTGAGTTGCCTGTGCGGGAGGGGACGGGCGTGTTGCGGGTAACGAAAGTCGGCGACGTTTTTTGTGTCGATACAGATGACGAGACGCTGCGGGCGAAACACGTCGTGTGGGCCACTGGCGAGTTTCAGTATCCGCGGACGAACGGGTTTGCCGGCAGCGAGTTGTGTCGGCACACGGCGACGATCTCGCGTTACGACGAGCTCGAGGGAGACGAGTTTCTGGTCATTGGCGGGGGCGAGAGCGGGATCGACGCGGCGTATTACCTGGCGTCGCGCGGCAAGGGGGTGACGGTGTTAGACAAGGGGCAGGCGTGGGAATCGAGGAGTTCGGACCCGAGCCTGGGGCCGTCGACGTATTCGCGGATGCGGATGCGGCAGCCTTTTTTTCGCGAGCACGTCGAACTGGTGCCTTACGCGGCGGTGGAAGAGGTGACGGCCGAGACGGCCGAGACGGACGTGGGGATGCCGTACGTGGTGTTGACGGACGACGGGCGCCGGTTCGGATCGGACACGCGGCCGATCATGGCCGGCGGGTATGCGGGCGGGCACAGGTTGGTCGCGGATTTGTTCGAACGGCGGGAGGACGGGTACCCGTTGCTGAGCGAGCGCGACGAGTCGACGATCGTGCCCGGGCTGTTTTTGTGCGGGCCGGCGGTGCGTCACGGCGGGCAGGTGTTCTGCTTTATTTACAAGTACCGGCAGCGGTTCGCGGTGGTAGCCAAAGCGATCTCGGATTCGTTGGGTTTGGAAGCCGCGCGCTTGGAGCTGTATCGCAACTGGGGGATGTATCTGGATGATCTGTCGTGCTGCGGGCAGGAGTGCGTGTGTTGAGTAACGACGCTGACGTGTCGGTGGCGGAACATTCGACCGTGCAGACGGACGTGGTTTCGCGTGCGCGGCCGGCTTGGTTTGGACGAGTGCTGCGGGTCGAGTGGCTCGGTCAGACGGCGGCGAGCCTGTGTTGGATCGCGAGTGTGTTCGCGTACGGGATCAGCTCAAGCGGGGACGGTTTGCAGCTGTGCGCGGCGTCGGCGTGGCTGATCGCCAACATCGCCGTCGCGCTGACCCCTCAGGACCCGTGACGGGATGTCAGGCGGTTGACGCGTTAATGAGAATTCGATATCACTTAACGATGTCTGTTGAGTCTCACGTGCTGCTCGCCGGTCAGATGCCAACATCGGTACGGGCCGGGGCGTGGGCGGACCGTTTGGGGATCGGGCTGTCGGCTTGTTGCGGGGTGCACTGCCTGGTGACGCCGGGGCTGTTGGTGTTGTTGCCCGCGGTGGGCGGGTGGTTTGCGAACGAGTGGGTGCACTGGGTCGTGCTGGGGCTGATCGCGCCGGTGGCGGCGTGGGCGTTGTGGCGTGGTAGCCGGCGGTCGGCCCAGGCGGGGTGGTGGCGGTGGGCGCCGCTGGGGCTGGGCGTGGCGGGGTTGATGGTATTGACCGCCGGGGCATGGGGGCACCCGGACACGTGCTGCCCAAGTGATCCGCTGAACGGGGGATACGCGACGATGGACGCGGCGGCGTGGGGCTGGGTTGGCGTGAATGTGCTGGGCAGCGCGCTGCTGGTGTCGGGGCACGGGTGGAACCTGATGCGGATGCGGGGCGAACGCGGGGACGGCTGCGAGTGTGCGGGGTGTGGGTCTTTGTCGGGGGCCGAGTGATGCGTTCGACCGTCTCGAAAGTCAAGGACCGCGCCGCGTTGGCGACGGCTCGTTCGTTGATGTCGCCATACCCGCCGAGGACTTTGACGCTGACACGGCCCGAGTTTGGCGTGCGGACCAGAGCGAACAAGAAGGACAAGAACTTCGCCGCCGGCCTGATGCATCAGCAGTGCTGGTGCTGGGGGCGGGACGTGGTCGCGGCCGGGAACCTGCTGCGGCGGTTTGGGTTCGAGCGACACCGCTCTCCGTCGGGCCCGGGCGGGACACGATACGAACTCGTGCGCGATGAGGTGCACGTCGCGCTCTGGGGGTTCGGCATGTGGCTGCGACTGCCGGGCGGCGAGCAGGGGTACTTCGCGCGGTACCGGCGTGGCGTGTGGCTGCTGCCGAAGTCTTTCGATGTCTCGGGTGTGCACTCCGATCGGCAGGTCAAGCCGCACCTCCGTCGCCCGATGCACTCCGGCGAGGTCGCCGAAGCGCGGAAGCTGGCCACGTCGGCGGCGGCGTGGTGCGAGCGTTACGAGCGGTGGGTGACCGACTCGGAGGGGCCGGGCCACCGTCGGCAAACGCTGGCGAAGTGGAAGCACGCGGTGGCCAAACCGAACGAAATGATCGCCGCGTGGCGGCGGGTGCGGGGGATCTACGAGGCGTGGTACCGGACGCCCGGCGGGCCGGAGGCTTTGGTGTTGCCGACGGGCGTTGGACCGATCAGCGGGTTCGATCTCAAAGGGGTTTCGTGATGATCCGAACGAATGACACCAAGCTGCCGGTCACGGTGCTCTCGGGTTTCCTGGGGGCGGGGAAGACCACGCTGCTGAACCACGTGCTGCACAACCGCGAAGGGCGGCGGGTGGCGGTGATCGTGAACGACATGTCGGAGGTGAACGTGGACGGGCCGGCGGTGCGCGACGGCGGGGCCGAGCTGTCACGGACGCAGGAGAAGCTGGTCGAGATGTCCAACGGGTGCATCTGCTGCACGCTGCGGGAAGACCTGATCGAGGAAGTGACGCGCCTGGCGAAGGAGGGCCGGTTCGATCACCTTTTGATCGAGTCGACGGGGATCGGTGAGCCGATGCCGGTGGCGGCGACATTCAGCTTCCGGGACGAGGGCGGGTTCTCGCTGAGCGACGTGGCGGACATCGACACGATGGTGACAGTGGTGGATGCGCGGAACCTGCCGAGGGACTTGAAGACGCGCGACGACCTGAGGGACCGCGAGTTGGCGTTAGGCGATGACGACGAGCGGACGATCGTGGACCTGCTGACCGATCAGATCGAGTTCGCCAACGTGATCGTGATCAACAAGTGCGACTTGGTGAGCGAGGACGAGGTGGGTGAGTTGGAGGCGCTGCTTCGGGCAATGAACCCGGAGGCGGAGCTGGTGCGGGCGACCCGCGGCGACCTGCCGATGGACCGGATCGTGGGGCGGGGCTTGTTTGACGAAGAGCGGGCGGCGGGGATGGCGGGGTGGGCGAAGGAGTTGGCGGGGGAGCACGTGCCGGAGACCGAGGAATACGGGATCGGGAGCTTCGTGTACCGCGCCCGCCGGCCGTTCCACACGATCCGGCTGATCGCCGCGGCCCATGAAGAAGGCTTGCTCACCGGCGTCACACGGTCGAAGGGGTACGCGTGGTTGGCGAGCCGGCCGCAGCACTGCGCGGTGTGGTCGTCGGCGGGGGTGAGCTTCTCGATCGATTACGCGGGCTCATGGTTCGCCACGGTGCCGAAGGAGCAATGGCCCGACGACCCGGAGACACGGGCTTGGATCGAAGAACGGTGGGACGAGAACACCGGCGACTGCCGGCAGGAGATCGTGTTCATCGGCGTGCGGCTCGACCAGGAGGCCATCACGGCCAAGCTGGACGCGTGCCTGCTGACGGACGAGGAGATCAAAGAAGGCCCGGAGCGTTGGCAAAACGCCGGCGACCGGATGCCGTCGTGGGACTAAACGCGTCGAGGATCGGACGCGAAAGCTTGTAGAGGACTTGATGCAAAAACCACCCGGGCCGAGTGCGCTCCGGCGGGACGGAAGTGAGTGATCAGTACCCATTGAGTGGAGGTTTGAAGATGACGAACAAGATGCTGCCCATCCTGTTGACCACGACCGCCGGCGCGCTCGCTGCCGCGCCGTTCGCCTCGGCCGTCCCGTTGTACGCCAGCGGGCAGCTATTGATTCCGGGCGACCCGGACATCCCGTTCGGTCAGCCCGGGCACGACGACTCCCGCGAGAACTACGTCTTCGAGATCGATTCGGAGACGGGGGTCGCCACGCCGATCAGCCCCGTGACCACCGGTCTGCCCGCGGGGCTGGGCGCCACCGAAGACACGCTGTACGGCTGGTCCGGCAACGAGCTCAAGACGGTTGACCCGGTGTCCGGGGTCACTTCCTCGGCGGGCCCGGCGACCGCGTTCAGCGCGACCGGGTTCGACGTGACCGCAGACGGCGTCGGGTTCGGCATGACCAACGGTGACGATCAGTTGTTCCAGGTTGATCTGACCACCGGCGACGCCGTTACCGTCGGCGCTGCCGGTCTGGTCAACGACGCGCTGAGCGATGCGGGGGAGGTCGATCCCGACGCCTTCATTATCTCGCTGGGCAGCGTCGGCGACCTGCTCTACGGCATCGACCTCTCGACCGACTCCCTGCTTGAGATCGACCCCAACGACGGCACCGCCGACGTCATCGGGACGCTCGGCAGCGTCGACCTCGTGGGCAACGGCATCTTCAGCGGCTACGCCGGCCTGACCGGCGTGGACGAGGACGGCGACGGCGAGTTCGAGTCGCTCTTCGGCATCGTCAACTTCATCAACCCCGCCGGCCCGGACGGCAGCGTGCGGCTCGGCGGGATCGCCCGGTTCGACCTCGACGACGCGAGTTGGGACCTCGTCGGGCTCAACGAACAGGTCATCTTCTTCGGGCTGGCGAGCGCGCCGGTGCCCGAGCCGGCCTCGCTAGCGCTGTTGGGGCTCGGTGGGCTCGCGATGCTACGACGTCGGAAGTGACGAATGGTTTTTCCCCCGCCGGTTGACGCCGCTCGGGGGACTTCGAATCCGGGCCAAGGTTCGCGTCCTGGCCATCCGTTGACGCCCCCTACGCCGATCGAATCGAGAGACCGGACGACCAAACCTCAACCCTGGACATGTCCGCGACCATGCCTGTCTACGTTTACGAAGTCGTGTTGCCCGATGGCGAACCCGGCCAGGTGTTCGAGGTCATGCAGCGGATGTCCGACCCGGCGCTGACGCATCACCCGAGCACGGGCCAGCCGGTCCGCCGTTTGATCCAGCCGCCGCACATCGCGGGCAAATGGTCGGAGTCCGGTGCCCGGCAGATGCTCAGCGACCGCAGCCTGGCCGAGCAGGGCTTCACCAAGTACGTCAAGACCGGCGACGGCAGCTACGAGAAGACCACCGGCAACGGGCCGCGCGAAATCGTCGCCTGAGACAGCTCGGCGCTGGATTGCATGTTGATACGCCTCTATCTCCCTCAAAGTGATAAACTATTCTCATGAAGCGATTCGTATTGGTCATCGTGTCGTGCTTTGCTTTGCTTGGCCTGAATGGCGCGGCCATGGCCGAGCATCTAAAGGTGTGTGCCTCCTCCACGGACGTTAAAACGATCGTCGAGGCGGTGGGCGGGGACCTCGTCGAGGTGACGCATTTCGTGAAGGGTCCCGACGACCCCCACGTGGTGGAACCCACGCGGCGGATGATCCAGGCGTTGGCGGCGGCGGACCTGCTGGTGATCGTCGGCAACGCGATGGAAGAGGGGTGGCTGCCGGGGATGCTCGAGCAGGCGGGTCGCCCGGAACTCATGGCCGGGGGCGAGCGGAAGCTGGATCTCTCGAACAACCTGCGGACGATCGTCGGGCCCGAAGGCCGTGGGGTGCCGGGCTCGTTTCACCCCGAGGACAACCCACACTTCCTGGTGGACGGCGTCGAGGGCGTGAAGGCGGCGATGGCGGTGGCGGCGAAGCTGAGCGAACTCTCGCCGGACAACGCCGACATGTTCGAGTCGAACTTTCGGGTGTTTGCCCGAGAGGTCATGACACTGATGCTTGGCGAAGCTATCGCGTCGCGGCACGAGGCCGAAGACTTTGAAGAACTCGCGATCGCGATCGAGCAAGGCAAGCTCGCTGATCATCTCGCGGCGCACGGCGGCGGACCTGTCGAGCTCGGAGGGACGCTCGCGGCGTTTGAGCCGTACCGCGATTTGAAGGTGATCGGCGACCACGACCTTTGGCCGTATGTTGCGCGGCGGTACGGGGTGCGGGTGCTGGGTTACATGGAGCCGGAGCCGGGGGTCCCGCCGACCGCGCCGCACCTGGCAAAGCTGATCGGAGAGATGAGGCGGTACGACGTCCGCGTCATCTTGACCGTGGCGTATTTCGATCCGCGTCACGCGGATTTTGTGTCCGAGCAGGTGGACGGCATCATCGTGCCCATGGCGCACAACCCCGAGAGCCGTCCGGGCACGGAGACGTACCTGGACATGATCCGGTACAACGCGGACACGCTGCTCGCGGCGCTCAAGCAGGCGAACGCGGGGGCGACGGCGGTGACGCCGTGAGTGTCGCGCCGCTCCCGAGGCCCAAGGCGACCGACCAGGCCAGCGACGCGCCGCTGCTTTCGTTGCAACAAGCGACGCTCGGCTACGGCGGGCGCGCGGTGTTGAACGAGGTCACGTTCGACATCCGCGCCGGCGAGTTCTGGTGCTTCCTCGGCCCCAACGGCGAGGGCAAGACCACGCTGATCAAGGCGTTGCTCGGGGCGATGCGGCCGCAGCGCGGGCTGGTACTGCGGCAAGGCAGGATGTTCCGCGCGGGGAAGGTGAGTTACGTGCCGCAGCGGCTGGAGTTGAACCCGGTGCTGCCGACGTCGGTGCGGGAGTTTGTGCTGTCGGGTTTGGCGGGCGTGAAGAGCGACGCGACGAAGCGGGCGAACCGGCTCAAACGGGTGTTGGAGCTGGTGGGTTTGGGCGCTTCGCAGCGGCGCAACTACTGGACGCTTTCGGGTGGGCAGAAGCAGCGGGCGTTGGTGGCGCGGGCACTGGTGCGCGACCCGAGTTTGCTGATCGTGGACGAGCCGACGGCGGGGCTGGACTTCGCGGCGGTCGAGGCGGTCCTGAACGTGATGCGGGGGTTGTACCGAGAGTTCAACGTGACGGTGGTCTTTGTGACGCACGACCTGAACATCGCGGCCGAGCACGCGACGCACCTGGCGTTCTTCCGGAACGGCAAGGTGGTGGCCGGGCCTAAGGACGAGGTACTCACCGGCGAGCGGCTGCACGCGACGTTCGGCGTGCCGGTGTCGGTGGAGCGCGACGGAGACGGACGCTTACGGGTGGGCCAGGCACGGGCTTCAACGCGGGACGAACCGTCAACGTCCAACGGAGAAGCGGTGGCAAGCCCCGTGGTTCTTCCGGGGGTCGGTACGGCGTGAGCGTTCTGGAGTTTCTCTCGTCTTGGGGCCTGTTCGCCCGGCCCTACACGCTCACGCTGTTGGCGGCGATGGGGCTGTCGATGCTCGGCGTGGTCACCGCGGCGCGTCGGCAGGTTTTTATGGCCGCGGCGGTCGCGCAGGCGTCGACGTTCGGCTTCGCGGTGTTCGCGCTGTTTGCCGGCGCGGCGGCGACGCAGGCGAGCGGGAGCGTGTGGCGGGACATCGTGGTCATCGGTTCGGCCGTCGGCGCGGCGCTGCTCACGATGCTCGGCGACGGGCGGCAGACGCAGGGCAGCCGGCTCGACGGCGACGAACGCACCGCGTGGGTGTTCATCGCTGCCGGGGCCGGCGCGATCCTGGTGCTGGCCCACGCCCCGGCGGGGATGGAGCAGTTCCGGCGGATGCAGGCGTCGTCGGTGATCGGCGCGACGCGCCTGGACGTCGTCACGTTCGCGGCGCTGTTGGCGGCGATGATCGGCGTGCTGTTGTGGGCCGGTCGTTCGCTGGTGCTGCTGCTGGCCGACCCGGTGATGGCATCGGCGATCGGGATGCGCGTCCGGGCGTGGGACCTGGGGCTGGCGGTGTTCAGCGGCGCGTGCGTCGGGCTGGGCGTCCGCTCGACCGGGATGCTGTTCACGTTCGGTTGTCTGGCGCTGCCCGTGATGATCGCCAAGCAGGCCTGCGGCGAGGTACGGTCGCTGTTCTGGGCGAGCCCAGTCGTCGCTCTGGTCGCGGCATTGGTGGGGCTTTGGTTGTCGTACGCGTGGGACCTGCCCCCGGGGCAGGTGGTGGTGGCATTGCTGTGCGTCGTGCTGGTCGCCGCCGCGGCCGGTCGATTCGCTTGGGACGCGATGGCGCGGTGACACGATCAAACATCAGGAGATCATGCCGTTCGCCCGGGCATAGGCGAACACGCCGCCGGCGTCGACGATGGGCTTAACGTCGCCGAGCGGGTTGAGTTGGAAGGCCTCGCCGGTGGTGTGGTTGGTCAGGGCGCCCGCGTCGAGGTCAACGGTGCACTCGTCGCCGGTCTTCACCTTGCCGTCGATCAGACGGGTGAGCGACTCCATGGGCAGCAGGTACCCGCCGTTGACGCAGTTACGGTAGAAGATCCGCGCGTAGAAGTCGGCGACGACAACCTTCGCGCCGGCCTCGGCGAAGGCGAGCGGGGCGTGCTCGCGCGAGCTGCCGCAGCCGAAGTTCTTCCCGCCGATGACAATCGGGTACTTCGACTCGAACTTTCCCTCCTCGACGAACTTGAGGTTGCCCTCGGGCAGCCCGGACTGCGCGGGTGGCACGCCGACGCAGCAGTACATGCCGAAGTACTTGCGTTCCTCGGGGTCGGAGGGGTTGTAGGCGAGGTACTCGGCGGGGATGATCTGGTCGGTGTCGATGTCGTCGCCGAGGACGAACGCGGGACCGGTGACAGTGTTGGACATGGGATAATGATAGATGATGGGTGAGCGATGATTCCCGGCATCGCCGGGCAAATCTCCACGGCCGGGATGTACACCGGCCTAGCAGGATGCCGATGTCAGCATCCACCGATCATCTATCATCATCCGCCCATGGACGCGTTCTGGTACTTCGCCCGGGGGATGCTGCGGTACAAGCGGCTGATCGCGGTCGCGGCGGCGGCGGCGCTGCTGGACGCGGCGTGCGCGTTCGCGGGGTTCGGGTTGCTGATGGGGTTGATGGACGTGATGTTCGCCGCGGGGTCGACGGACGTGACCTTCGCCGACCTGGTCCGCCAGAAGCTCGCGGAAGAAGACCTGCAACGCTGGGTCGGCGACCACACGGCCTTGGCGGACCGGCTCCCGGCGGACAAGTTCGAGGGCTTCGCGGTAGCGCTCGGCGTGGTGCTGATCGTCGCGCTGTTCGGGTCGCTGTTCCGGTTCACGCACCAGTTCGTGACGCTCACACTGACACAGCGCGTCCTGATGCGGGTCCGGCAGCGCGTCTTCCACCGGGTGCTGCACGCGCCGATGGCCTGGGTCTGGCAGACCGGCACGGCCGACACGATGTCGCGGGTCGTCCAGGACAGCGCCCGGATGAGCCGGGGGTTCACGGCGCTGATGGGCAAAGCGGTGCGCGAGTCGCTGATGGGCGTCGCTTTCCTGGCCTGGGCGTTGATCATCGACTGGAAGCTGTCGATGATCTTCGTGGTTGGCGTGATCCCGATCGCGGTGTGCATCAAGCAGTTTGGCAAGCGCATCCGTCGGGCGAGCAAGTACGCGCTGCGGCGGTACGGGCTGATGATCGGGGCGATGCAGGAGTCGATGCAGGCGGCGCCGGTCGTGCGTACGCACAACGCCGAGGGCTACGAACGCCGGCGGTTCAACCGGATCAATCGCGAGCTCTACGCCCAGGAGATGAAGGCCCGGACGGCCAAGGCGCTCGCATCGCCGGTGATCGAGCTGATCGCCCTGGTCGGCGTGATCGTGGTGACGCTGGTCGCCGCGTACTACGTGTTCAACGGCGCCGCCGACGGCCCGGACATGCTGATGGTCCTGCTCTCCTTGGCGGGTGCGGGGATGTCGGTCAAGCCGTTGGCGAACCTGAACAACGACCTGCAGGAGTCGGCCGCCGGCGCTGTGCGTTTGAAGGAAACGCTGGAGCAGCCGGCCGAGGCGCACCGCTCCGAGGACTGGAAACGCCCCGCGTTGCCCCGGCACCGCCAGAGCGTGGTCTTTGAAGGCGTGTCGTTCACGTACCCCGGCGCGGACACGCCGGCGTTGCGCGGCTTCGCTCTGGACGTGCCGCACGATCAAACGGTCGCCATCGTCGGGCCCAACGGCTCGGGCAAGAGCACGACGCTGTCGCTGCTGCCACGACTGATCGCGCCGACCGCCGGCCGTGTGTTGATCGACGGCCATGACATCGCGGCGCACTCGCTGCGGTCGCTGCGGAAACAGCTCGCGATCGTCACGCAGCACACGATCGTGTTCGAGGGCACGATTGCCGACAACATCGCCTACGGCCGACGCCACACGAAGCGCGACGCAATCGTCGCCGCCGCGAAGCAGGCCCACGCCCACGACTTCATCGTGCAGCTCCCCGACGGGTACGACACGAAGCTCGGCGAGGGCGGCGCGGGCTTGTCGGGTGGGCAGAAGCAGCGGCTGTGCATCGCCCGGGCGATCCTACGCGACCCGAGCATCCTGATCCTGGACGAGGCGACCAGCCAGATCGACGCCGAGAGCGAGGCGAAGATCCACGCGGCGATGAAGACGATCACGGCCGGGCGGACGACCTTCATCATTGCACACCGGCTAAGCACGGTGGTCGACGCGGACGTGATCGTCGTCATGGACGCGGGCCGGATCGTCGACACCGGCCGGCACCACGAGCTGCTGCAGCGCTGCGAGTTGTACCAGTCGCTCGTCCGGCACCAGATGGCGGGGCCCGAGGCCGCGTAACGCGGGATCTGGTTCGGGCACTTTGGCGAACCGACATGTGTGCGGGAGCGTTCTCCTGCAATAACCCGTGGGGTTGTTGCGTTGCGGGTTAGGCGGGGGGCAGGGAGCGGGTGGGCTTCGCCGGGTTGGTTCGATCCGAGGAGTTCACATGCGTGCGACAACAGGCCGAGGTCCGGGGTTGGTACCGCTTTATATTGCGGGGTTTGATCGGGTAGGCGTGCCGATGGCCGTCGGTGTTGGGCTGACGTTCGGCCTCCCGGTCGCCGCGGGCACGATCCTGCACACCGTCCCCGATTCGACCTACCGGAGCATCGCGACCCAGGACCCGTTCACGTCCACGGGCTACTTCACGACCTACGGCAGCACCTTCGCCTCCGGCACACTGATCGACGACCAGTGGGTACTCACGGCCGCACACGTCGTCGATAGCGTCAACAACCTCGCGTTCCACATCGACGGGCGGGCCTACGCCGCCGAGTCCTACGTCACGACCGCCGGCTGGTCCGGCAACGCGTTAGCCGGCAACGACCTCGCGTTGGTCCGCTTGGCGGCCCCCGTCACGGCCGACACCGCCTACCTCTACACCGGCCCGATCTCGCCCAACGTGCAGTCTGTCCAGGTCGGGTACGGCTCGACCGGCACCGGGCTCACCGGCTACGTCAACGGCAGTGCAGGTACCGGTCGGGCGGGCACCAACACCATCGACGACCTCCTCGGCAACGTGCTGCTCACCGACTTCGACGACCCGTTCCGGTTCATCGACACCGGCACGCTCGGCAGCGACGAGCCCACGGCTTACGAGATCGCCGCCGCGCCCGGCGACTCCGGCGGCGGGCTCTACGTCTACGTCGATAGCCAGTGGCGTCTCGCCGCTGTCACATCCTTCGTCGCCGGGATCGACGGAAGTGCCGACGCCGACTACGGCGACTACTCCGGCTACACCGCCATCCACAACTGGTCCGGATGGATCGACGGCGTCCTGTTCGCCGGCTCCTCCGCCCAGCTCGCGTCCATCGCCGCGTCCGTGCCGAGTGCCTACACCTACGGCAGCTTCCCCGTCACGCTCGTGCCCGAACCCGCCCTCGCGGCGCTCAGCGCGTCCGGTTTTGCGCTGTCTCTCCGTCGGCGGCGGCCCGTATAGTCCTGGCATGGACTACCGCTACCTCGGCCGCACCGGCATCCGCGTCTCCCCGCTCACCCTCGGCTGCATGATGTTCGGCGGGCGTACCGACCCGGACGACAGCTACGCCATCATCGACCGCGCCATCGACGCCGGTATCAACTTCCTCGACACCGCCAACGTCTACTCGACCGGCCGAAGCGAGGTCGTCACCGGTGAAGCACTCAAACGCAACGGGCACCGTGACTTCGTTGTCCTCGCGACCAAGTGCCACGGCAACATGCACAAGGCCGATGCCCCGGATGGCCTTGCCGTGTCCGAGTTGCACGCCACGCTCAACCCGAACCGCTGGGGCAACTCGCGTCGGCAGATCATCGAGCAGTGCGAGGCGTCCCTAAAGCGCCTGCAGACCGACTACATCGACCTCTACCAGATCCACCGGCCGCACCCGGCATGCGCCATCGACGAAACCCTCCGCGCCTTCGACGACCTCGTGCGTAGCGGCAAGGTGCGTTACATCGGGTGTTCGACGTTCGCGGCGTATCAGGTGATCGAGTCGCTTTGGGCGGCGGAGCGTTACGGGTTGAACCGCTTTGTGACCGAGCAGCCGCCGTACCACATCCTCGACCGCCGCATCGAGCGCGAGTTGCTGCCTGTGTGCCAATCGTACGGCCTGGGCGTGATCCCCTGGTCGCCGTTGGCCGGTGGCTTCCTGACCGGGAAGTACAACCGCAACGAGACCCCGCCCAGCGATTCGCGTTTCGGCAAGGGGCACCCCCGACAGGGGATCCTGCAGGTGCAGCGGGCGTTCGACGTCGTCGATGAAGTCGAGAAACTCGCCGTGGCGAAGGGCTGCACCGTGTCGCAGTTCGCGTTGGCGTGGTGCCGAGACCAGCCGGGTGTGACCTCGCCGATCATCGGGCCCCGCACGATGGAGCAACTCGACGACAACCTCGCCGCGATGGACGTGACGCTCACCGACGACGACCGCGCCACGATCGACGAACTCGTCCCGCCGGGCGAGCACGTGGTCCCGTTCTACAACGCGTCGTTCGGGCCGGCGGAACACCGGTTCTGACGCGTCTCGCCTCGGTCAGCCCCGCGTCGTGTACAGCACCGGGTTCAGCTCGTCGGCCATCACCTCGCCGACCTTGGTGCTCGGCGTCCAGGCCTTCCAGTCGGCCTCGTGGTTCTCGTTGCGTGGCTCGATCAGCCGCATGTCTTCGTCCATATAGATCACGGTGAACACCCGGCGGGCCTCGTTGGTCGTGTTGCCGCCGGCGCGGTGCAGCGTCCAGCCGTAGTGGAAGCTGACCTCGCCTAAGTCGTAGGGCTCGAACACTTCGGTGATCTCGTGTTTGCGGACCTCTTCGGTGATCAGCTTCTCGGATTCGTCGGAGATCGCGATGTCCCGCGCGATGTACTTTCGGTGGCTGCCCTTGCCGAAGCACAACGGGCCCATGTCGATCGGCACGGCGGTGAAGGGCATCCATAGCGTCACGCTCTTGCCGTGGCTCATCGGCCAGTAGTACTGGTCGACGTGCCAGGGCGTGAACCCGCCGGCCGGCTCCTTGTAGAGCGCCTGGTCGTGCCACATGCGGACGCCCGAGGCGTCGACCAACTCGGCCGCTGTCTGCGCCGCGCGCCGGCTGAACGCGAGTTGCTTCACCACCTCGTCGCGCGGCCAGAGGTTGCTGACCTGGATGAACGCTTGGCCGTACGTATCGCGGTCTTTCATCGCGGTGCCCTTGAGCGGGTTGAGCTCGAAGGTCTTGGCGGTCACGGCCTCGTCGAAGAACGCGAGCAACCCGGGCGAGAAGAACTCCTTGAGCTTGATGAACCCGTCCTCACGGAAGTGTTGCTTCTGTTCGTCGCTGAGCGTGAAGGGTGAGTCGAGTTCGGCGCGGATCGCGGCGGGCAGATCAATGGTGGTAGTCATCGGTGTTTCTCGGTCGGTATCGATTGGCTGAAACGGCGGGACACCATCGCCGCAACAGTCCGCAGCGGCTACGCCAGAATCCGCTCAAATCGATGCGATTTTGACATTTTTGAATTGATGTGCCTGATTGAAGGTGTATTTTAGCGGTACTCAGTGCTGCCGGCCGTCGAGACCATCCCGAAGCCCCGCGGCGCGTCGTTCGAGTCGCGTGCGTTTGTGTGTGACGCGTTCCCGTTCTTCTGGCACCTTCATCCGGAGCACGAGTTGACGCTCATTACCGGCGGAAGAGGGCAGCGTTTCGTCGGCGATCACATCGAACCGTTCACGGTGGGCGAGGTCGTGCTGATTGCCTCGGACGTGCCGCACTCGTGGCGGGGCGACGCCGACGGTCCCCGCTGTAGCGCGGTGGTGACTCAGTTCCGTGACGACGCGTTGGGCGGTGATTTCTTTGACCTCCCAGAGTTGACGCCGGTTCGGCAACTACTCCGCGAAGCCGAGCACGGCCTGGTGTTCCGCGACGCCGCCTTGTCCGCTCGGCTTGAGCGCCTCCCCCAGCGAGCCGGTGCCCGGCGCCTCACCGGACTGCTTGATGTCTTGCTCTTGTTGACGGAAACGGCCGGCCGACGCCTGTGTGAAAGCCCTGCCAACCGCGGGATGCGCGAAGGCGATCGGCGACGGATCGACGCGGCTTGCCGACTGCTGAACGAGAACTACCTCGACGAGATCAGCCTCACCGAGGTCGCGGTCGCGACGGGCCTGACTCCGTCGGCAACGTGCCGGATGTTCCGACGACTGATGGGGCGGACGGTCGTCTCGTACCTGCACGAGCTGCGTGTGGCGCACGCCTGCCGACTGCTGGCCGAGACCGACGACCCGGTGACCGACGTGTGCTTCGACTCCGGCTTCGGCAACGTGGCGCACTTCAACCGCGTGTTCCGTCGGCTGCGCGACGCGTCGCCGCGGCAGTTCCGCGCGGCGCTCCGTCGATCCTAGGCCGGGCTGCCAAGGTTGGTTACTTGGCTGCGTCGAGCGCGACGGTTGATGCTGACCGCGCGGCGGCCGTGGTGACTTCGAAGTACTCGGCCCGGGCGAAGCCGAACACGCCGGCGATCAGGTTCGACGGGAAGCTGTCGACCCGTGTGTTCAGGTCGCGGACGTTGGCGTTGTAGAAGCGCCGTGCGGCCTGGATGCGGTCCTCGGTGTTGGCCAGCTCGCGTTGCAACTCGAGGAAGTTCTCCGCTGCTTTAAGCTCGGGGTACCGCTCGGACACCGCGAGCAGCCGTTGCAGCGACCCGGTCAGCTCGTTCTCGCGTTGCGCCTGCGGGTTCACGCCCCCGGCCTCGGCGATCGCGGCGGCGCGGGCCCGCGTCACCGCCTCGAACGTCTCGCGCTCGTGCGCCGCGTACCCCTTGCACACGGCAACCAGGTTGGGCACGAGGTCGTACCGGCGTTGCAGCTCGGTGTCGACGTTCGACCACGACTCGGTGACGTGGTTGCGGAGCCGAACGAACCCGTTGTACGTCCCGATGAGCCACGCGAGCAGCGCCAGCAGCACGACGCCGATGGCGATCAGGATGGGGACGCTTGGGGCCATGACTTGGACGGGTTCAGGCTTCGGGCGGCGCGGCGTCGAGTTGACGCTGTTGCTGCCGGAGGTACTCGGGCATGAGGTCGAGCAGTGTATCGGCGGTGCGGAGCGACTCGTAGAAGCCGTCGGGCTTGAGCCGGCCGTGCCCGGTGAGCACAAGCACGTGCCGGTCGTCGTCGAACTCGATCGTGCACCGAGGCCCGTCGAGCAGGGCCTGGATCGCCCGGGCGTGTAGCACGTCGTAGGCCCACTTGCGGTCGTCGGCCGAGACGTGGTACCGACGGCTGAACTCGCCGGACTCGAAGTCGATGTCGTCGTGGCCGAAAAACGACTTGATCCGGTCGAACCAGCCCTCGGGCCGGATGACGAGACGCTTGAGCGGGACGTTCGCCGCGGCGATGACCGCAGAGAAGTGGTGGTGCGTCGTGGTCTTCTCGGTGCGGGTGTTGCCTTTGCCGTCGGTGACCGTGCGGGTTGACTCGGTCTCATAGTGGTAGTCGAACGCCCAGGCGTACCGGCCCTCGAAGTCGCCGGACGCGACGTTGTAGGCGTAGCGGTTCTTGCCCTGCCGCAGCGCGCGGAAAGTGAACATGCCATCAAAGGTCGGGTCCTGCCCGTGCCGGAAGTTCAGCCCGAGCGACTGCGCCCACTCGCCGAGCATCTCCTTGCGTTTTTTGGCGGCGCGGTGGCCGAGCAGCCCCGACACGATCATCACGACGACGATCGCCACGAACGCAAACGGGATCAGGGCGCCGATCTCGAATTCCACCCGTGGAAGATACCGTGCCGCCGCGTGGCGGCGTCGCGGTTGCCGGCGCGTCGAGTTGCATTAATGGCAGACGCCGGGCTACTTCCGCTGGAACACGGCGCGCCAGCCGGTAGCGCGGCGGGTGTGAGGCATGGTCAGATCGGTCGCGTTGATGTCCTGCACGACGGCGTGGACGTCGGCGTCCACCCCCCGTGCCGTCGTCAGCAGCTCCCGGGTCTGGCGCCGCGGCACGACAGCGAAGCACATCGCCACCTCACCGGCCCGGCCCTTCGCGGGGACCTCGGTCACGACGTAGTTCGCCAGCCGCAGCGCGAACGCGACCGACTGTGTCCGGTGGGACGATACCAGCGTGACCAACTGCTCGCCCAGCGCCATCCGCTGCTCGATCCAGATGCCGGCCAGGTTGCCCAGCGCGAAGCCGGTCGCGTAGCTGACGAGCTTCAGCAGCGTGATCTCGGCCAACACGCCCGAGACGACGCTCACCCAGAGGATCACCTCGACGAAGCCGAGCACGGTGGCCAACACGCGTCGGCCGCGCACGACGGCGATGGTGCGCACCGTCCCGAGTGACACGTCGGCGACCCGGGCGGGCACGATGAACAGCGGCCAGAGGTACGGGTGGGCGTCGAGCCAGGTCAGCAGGTCGGCGAGCATGGTGCGCGGAGCGTACCGCGCGGCATCGGCTAACTTGCACGACGTTTGAACGAACACGGAACCGCGGGCCGACGCGCCGCGTCTAAACCGAGCGGGGCCGGTTATGGTCGTGCGGTTTGCAATGGTTCACGCATCTGGTTTACCGGGAGCCTTCACATGTCTGGTTCGAATCGCGCCGTGGTCGTGTCGTTGGCGGTGGTGCTGTTATTGGTACTCGGGTTGGCTCTGCTGCTGCCAAACCTCGGGGCGGCGCGGAAGTTGTCCCGGGATGCATCGCTGGCCAGCGACGTCCGCCAAACCAGCCTCGAGTGGCACGCCGGCCTCAACGCCGTGCAGTTGGCGTCGGACCGCCGGGCGACGAACGCCGTGACGTCCGGTGGGTTCGAGTCAACAGCTCCACCTGCGCGAGGAAAGATGCCTGACGTCGCGTCGCCGTCGCGCATGATCGCCCGGCACGCGCAGCTGTCGGTCCGGGTCGAGTCGGTCGGCGACTTCGTGGCTGATCTCTCGGCGATGGCCGAATCGGTCGGCGGGTACGTGACCGAGGCGTCGCACTCTCCCGGCCACGGCCGACGCGGCACCGGGTCGATCACCGTGTCGGTGCCGAGCGACAGGCTCGAAAACGTGCTCGGCGACGTGCGCGACACGGTCGATGCGGTGGAACACGAGAAGATCGAGGCAGAAGACGTGACCGACACGGTCGTTGACCTCGACGCGCGGCTGACGAACCTCCGCGCCGCCGAAACCCGGTTGCGCGATCTGCTGGGTGAGATGCAGGCCAAGGACGACTCGGCCGACGCGATCATCCAAGTGTTTCGCGAGCTGACCCGGCTGCGAGAAGAGATTGAGCGGCTCGAAGCCTCCCGGCGGAGCCTTGCCGAGCGGGTGCGGTATGCCACGCTGCGCGTCCGGGTGCTTGGGCCCGAAGCGCCGGCGACCGCGGTGGCCGATCCGGAGATGGGGCCCGACGACATGTGGGGTTACGCGACTTCGACACTCAACGCATCGCTGCGTTGGCTGCTGAACGCGGCGATCTTCGCCGGCGTGGTCGTCGTACCGCTGGCGGCGGTAGTGTTCGTCCCGTTGGCTGTATTGGTCTGGGTCGGCAGGAAGCTTGTCGCGCGTCCGACCGAGAGCGGTGCGGGTTGAACGCCGCGCTCACCGCGATTGCTTGACCTCGCAGCCGCCACCCTGACCGTCCGCCGGGCCGAGGACCATGTCGTCGACGGTCTTGCCGGCGGGGACCATCGGGTAGACGTGCTCGTGCTTCTCGACCAGGGCTTCGAGGATCGCCGGGCCGTCGTAGGCGAGGAACTCGGCCATGACCTTGGGCAGGTCTTCGAGCTTGGTCACGCGGAACGCGCCGCAGTGCATCGCCTCGATGAGCTTGACGAAGTCGGGGTTGTGCATCTCGGTGTGGCTGTAGCGTTCCTCGTAGAACAGGTCCTGCCACTGCTTGACCATGCCCTGGAAGTCGTTGTTGAGGATGATGGTCTTGGCCGGGATGCGGTACTGCGCGGCGGTGGTCATCTCCATGGCGGTCATGCAGAAGCTGCCGTCGCCGTCGATGTTGACGATCTGTTTGGCTTTGCGCCCGTCCTTTTCGGCTTGGATCATCTCGCCGAGCTGCGCGCCAACGGACGCGGGCACGCCGAAGCCCATGGTGCCCAGCCCGCCGGAGGTGAACCACTGCCGGGGGGAGGTGTACTGGTAGAACTGGGCGGCCCACATCTGGTGTTGGCCGACGCCGGTGGTGATGACGCCGTCCGCTCCGAGCTGCTTGTAGAGCTCCTCGATCACGGCTTGGGGCTTGAGGTGGAACTCGCGGTCGTCGTGGTCGTAACGGAACGGGTGCACGGTTTTCCAGATCGTGCATTGGTCGAGCCAGTGGTGGCGGTCGACGGTCTGCAGGTACGGCAGCAGGAGCTCGAGGTTCTTGCGGGCGTCGCCCTCGACGCCGATGGTCACGGACACGGCCTTGTTGATCTGCTCGGGGGCGATGTCGAAGTGGATGATGCCGCCGGTGCCGAGGCGTTCGGCCTCGCGGGCGCCGGGGGCGAACTTCTTGATGTTCCCGGTGACGCGGTCGTCGAACCGGGCGCCGACGGAGATGATCACGTCGGCGTCGCGCATGGCCCAGTTCGCGTACGCCGCGCCGTGCATGCCGAGCATGTGCAGCGACAGCGGGTCGGTCTCGGGGAACGCGCCCAGGCCTTGCAGGGTCGTGGTCACCGGGATGTTGGCCTTGCGGGCGCACTCGGCGAGCACGCCTTCGGCGCCGGAGAGGATCGCGCCCTGCCCGACGTAGAAGAGCGGCCTCTTGGCGCCGTTGATCAGCGCGGCGGCGCGTTCGATCTCCGACGACGTGCCGGCCTCGCGGATGTGGTACCCCGGCAGGTGCGGCTGGTCGTAGCACTCGCCTTCCATGACGGCGGCGGTGACGTCCTTGGGCAGGTCGACGAACACGGGGCCGGGCCGGCCGGTGGTGGCGACGTGGAAGGCGGTGTTGATCGCGCGGGGGATGTCCTCGACCTTCTTGACCAGGACGTTCCACTTGGTGCACGGCCGGGAGATGCCGGTCATGTCGGCCTCCTGGAACGCGTCGGTACCGATCGCGCCCGTGGCGACCTGCCCGGCGAACACGATCATGGGTGTGCCGTCCATCAACGCGTCCTGCATCGGCGTGACGGTGTTGGTCGCGCCGGGGCCAGAGGTCACGAGCACGATCCCGGGCTTACCGGTCACGCGGGCGTAGCCCTCGGCCATGTGCCCGGCGCCCTGCTCGTGGCGGGAGAGGACGAACTTGAAGTCCTTGGAATCGTGGATGGCGTCAAAGACGGGGAGGATCGCGCCGCCGGGGTAGCCGAAGATCGTGTCCACGCCGTGCTCCTTCATCATGGCGTGGAAGATGGCGGCGCCGGTCATGCCGGCGTACTTGTCGGTGGGTTCGCCGTGCCGGGCGTTCTGGATGCCGCGGGCGTCGAGGGTGGCGTGCTGCGGGGAGGTGGCGGTCATGGTCGGGTCGGGTTCGGGTCGGGGTTGGCGGCGGGTGGAGTTCGCGTTGTTGGGGCGACACCCCGCGACAGCTTTGCAGTCGCGGGCTTCAAGAAATCAGGGACGTGGAGTTGTGGGCGGGGAGGGCGCGGGTCGGCCGCTCAGCTAACGAGGACCACGACGATGCCCCGGCCGACAACGAGTGTCGTGGGCAGGGCGGGGGCAAGGCGGCGGTCGATGGCAGAATCGCTCACGCCAAGATGTTATCGGCAACCCGTGTCGGGGGTCAATGGTCTTGGTCCGGGGATGGGTTGGGGAACTGGGGACCGAGTTTGCTAGCTTGCCGGGATGCCCACGCCTGCCACCAACTTCGCCCCCGGCCCCGCACCGCTGCCGAGCCTCAGCGACGCGTTCCCGCGTTACGAGCAGTTCGATCCCGCGGTGCCGATTTACTGCGTGACGTCCGACCGGCCGGGGTGCCTGCATCGGTTCTTTGATACCTCGCCGATCAGCCCGTCGGGCCGGTACCTCGCGGTGTTCGGGTTCCGGGACGAGCGGCGTTACCCCGAGCCGGGCGAGGCGGGCGACATCGTGCTGGTCGACCTGCAGACGGCCGAGCACCGGGTCGTCGCCGAGACGCGCGGCTGGGAGCCGCAGATGGGGGCGAACCTGAACTGGGGCGGCGACGACCACGCGCTGTTCTTCAACGACGTGGACACGGCGACATGGGACGCGTTCGCCGTGAAGCTCGACCCGTTGCGTGGCACCACTGAACGGATGCAGGGCCCGGTTTACCACGCCTCTCCGGACGGGTGCTGGCTCGCGGCGAGCAACCCCAAAACGATGCGGCGGACGCAGGGCGGGTACGGCGTCGTCGTGCCGGATGATCTCGTGCCGCGTCACGTGGGCGAGATCGAGGACGACGGCGTCTGGCTCACCGACACGAACACGGGCCAAGCGAAGGTGATCGTGTCGTCGGCCGAGTTGATGCGCGTCGCCGACTCGCCGAACCTGGACGCCCCCGACGCGTTCGAGGTGTACGGCTTTCACAGCAAGTTCAGCCCGTGCGGGGCGAAGCTGCTGTGCACGACGCGGTGGTGCCGACACGAGCCTGAGCCGGCGTTCGGGATGCACGGCGGGCGGAAAGACCTGCGCTACACCGTCTTCACCATGGATCTCGACACGGAAGCGCCCGACGCAGACGGCTTCCCGACAATCAAGAACCTCCGGCCCACGATCCCGGACTCGGAATGGGAGAAGGGCGGGCACCACGTCAACTGGTTCCCGGACTCAACGGAGCTGTCGGCCAACATCGCGTTGCAACGCGACGCGATGCGGTTCGTGCGGTGCAACCTCGACGGCAGCGGACTGCGCGAAGTCGTGCCGGGCGTCGTCGGGTCGGGCCACCCCACCGTGCACCCGACCGCGGACCACTTCCTGACCGACAGTTACGTCCACGAGGGCGTCTCGTTCGGCGACGGGACGGTGCCGCTGCGCTGGGTCGACATGACCACGGGTCAAGAGAGGCTGATCGCGCGGGTGTGCGCCAAGTCCCCGGAGGGCGGCGTGCTGCGCGTCGACCCACACCCGGCGTGGGACCGCTCTTGGACCCATTTTGCGTTCAACGGCTACGTCGACGGCACCCGTCGGGTGTTCGTGGCAGACATGCGAGAGCTGCTAGGTTGAGTTCACGGGCATTGTTGTAACCGCGTTGTGTCACAACGCGGCTACGGAAGCCTCAACTCCGTAGCGCGAGCACCTGTTGGGCCTGCTCGACCTGCCGGGGAGCGTCGCCGACGAGGAAGAAGATCAGGGACTCGTCGCGCCAGACCAGCGTCGGGTGGGCGACGCTGCCCTCGACGGCGTTGTACTTCTGCCCGGGCTCGATGTCGGGGTCGGCCGCGGGGTCGTAGGCCTTGATCCAGAGCGAGAGCATGGGGCGTTGCCCGGTGAGTTCGTCGGCGGGCCCGGCGTAGATCACGTGGACGGCCCCGGTGCCTGGCGCGGTGCACAGGCCCGCGAGCCGGTAGTCGTAGCCGACGGAGGAGAGGTCCAGCGGCAGCCCGGTTGCGGCGGGGCCGAGGCGCTCAACGACGACGTCTCCGAGCGCTTCGACCTGTTTTGGGAACCGGTCCGCCTGCAGGGGCGCGCTCAACCCCGAGGCGCACCGGACGTGCCGGGTCTCAACGTTGCGGACGAGCTGTGCGGAGAACGGCGCGGCGACTACAACCTGACCGTCCCCGGCGTTGGCGGGCCCGTCGTTCTGTGACGCCGCAAAAAATACGCCGAGTGCTGCAACGAACAGCGCGGCGGCCGCGGCGAGCGGCACCCACGTGCCGATGCGGGCCAGCACGGGCGCGCCGGCGTCGGCAGTAGTCGGGGGCACCGCTGCGGGGGTCGCAGCCCCGCTTGGCTCAGCCGTCGGCGCGGCCGTGTCCGGGCAGTCCACGCAGTGCTCGTCGGCCAGGCCGTCGATGCAGTCCTTCAACTCGTCCGGGCAACGCATGGTCTTCTGGCAGTCCATGCAGCCGGCGAGCAGTTTGCGGAGTTGCTGCTGGTATTCGACGCACTTGGCCTGTTGCGGCTCGGCCATCGCTTCGCGGAGCAGCTCGCAGCACTGCTCGCCGTCGAGTTCTCCGTCGGCGAAGGCGGCGATCTTGTCCCAGGTGTCGTTCGGCGTGGCCATGGCGGTCAATCGGTTCAACGAGGGAGGCCCGTGCGGGGGCGATTCAGCGGGCGACGAGCCCCGTGGGTTCTCTTGTTCGGTATCGGTTCAATCGGGGCGGGCCGGCGTTCATTCCCGCGTTTGCGGCATTTCAAGAAAGGTTGGCGAAGCAAAGAGCGTTTTTCGGACTACTCGGCCGTTTCGACCGTGATCCCGTGCTCGGCGGCGAGGTCGGCCAACTGTCCCGAGAGTAGTTGCCGGGCCCGGTATAGCCGGCTCATCACCGTGCCCAGCGCGACGTCCAGCACCTCCGCGATTTCGCGGTACTTCAGGCCCTCAACGGCCCAGAGCAGGAGCACTTCGCGGTAGTGCTCGGGCAGCTCGGCCACGGCGTGCTTCAGCCGGTCGTCCACCTGCTCCCAGTCCAGGCTCTGCAGGTCCCACGCCGGCGGCGGGTCGTCGGTCGCGCCGGGCAGGGCGTCGTGCAACACTTCACTGTCGGTCGGGGTCTCGCGCTTGCGTTGGTGGTACCGGCTGTAGAAGTTGTTGTGCAGGATCTTGAACAGCCAAGGCTTCACGCCCGCCCCGCGGAGCTCGAACCGTTCCTCCGCCTTGAAGGCCTTGAGGTATGTGTCCTGGACTAGGTCGGCGGCCTCGTTGGGGTCCCGCGCGAGGGTCATCGCCATGCGGTACACGGCGTCGAGCTCCTCCATCGCGAGTTCACGGAACGCGGCGCTATCCAAACCTGTCCCTGCCCTTCGATCATCCCCGGGAAGTCAACTCAGCGGAGACGCGTCTCCGCGTCCGGCCGTGCGACCGGGCCCACCGGTGACCACAACCGCCGCACCCGCGGGCCTATTCCCGACCCGTGCACCGAAGTCTAACGCGTCGCCGACGCACGCTGGTCGAGGGTTTTCGGAGAAAGCCGGCGCGGAGTGAAGGAACGCCGGACGTGGGCGGGCTACGCCCAGTCGTGTCTCGGGCCGGGCCGCGCGCTCTGCTGCCCCGGGGCGGCCGGGTCGGTCTCGCGGGGCCAGGCGGATTGGACCGAGCCGACGACGCGGGACACGTCACGGACCAGACGGGTCCACTCCTGCCGGAGCGGGCGTTCGAGCTCGCTGCCCAGCCGGTTGACGCCGCGGGTCAGCGTGGCTTCGAGGTCGGCCTCGTCGAGGCGCACGGGTAGCGTCGGCGTTGGCCACTGCGGCATGGAGAACGACGGCCAGTCGAGCCGGGTGAGCGCGGCATTGGCGGTCATTGGTGGGTCGGTGCTGTCGTCGTTCAGCGTTGGCGTCGTGGCTCCACGGTCTGCGATCGTCGCGCCGTCGCCGGTGGGTTCCGGGGCGCTCAGCCACCACAACGCCAGCCCCAGCAAGACCACCGCGGCCGCGGAGGCCCAGCCCGCGGGCCCGGCCCACCACGCGGGGTCGCGGTGCGATGCGAGCACGGCGGGGGCCATGGTGTCGTCGGCCGTGTCGTGTTGAAGCGCCGAGGCGCTGCCGCGCAACGCGGCGTCGACGGCGGTGAGTTCATCGACCACGCGCCGGCTGGCCGTATGCCAACGCGCGAGCCAGCGCGCCACGGCGGGCGGCGGGTGTCGGCGGTCGAGGGCGCGTTGGGTCAGGACGGAAGCAATGCGTTTGATCATGATTGCACTCCCACGGAAACGGGGGACACATCGGGTTTCGTCTGCGTCGAGGCGACGCGAGGTTCGGCGGCGGGGTGTTTATCCGTGCCGGCCGGGTTCCAGGACGCGAGGTGAGGCCGGAGCGCTGCACGCCCGCGGTGGAGCATGACCCGCACGGCTCCGGCGCGTTTCTTCATCACGGTGCCGATTTCGGTCGGGCTCATTGACTCGCCGTAGAAGAGCCACATCGCGGTGGCGGCGTCGCCGCCGAGTTGCTCGCGGACGGT
>JANQPR010000079.1 GCA_028285385.1 Phycisphaera sp. | reverse complement strand
GGCGAGGCCGCCCACCCGTGCGACCTCAAGAGCAGCGTCGCCCCCGACGGGAAGGTCCGAGCGGGGTATGAGCCCCCCGCGGTCGCGGCCGGCTGAGCGCATTTCACCGACGCCGGCGGCTCCCCGGTTCAGCCCAGCCAACCCGCGACGGCGACTGCGGTTACGATCTGAGCCGCAAGGGTGCCGACACGCGGTCGGTGCGCGTTCGTCGAGACGAGGGTTCATCAATGTGGTTGCGCAACGTGCAAGGGTCCGGGCGTGCGGTGTCGGTGTCGGCGGCGGGGTTGGCAGCCACGGTGGTCGGTGTTACGGCGACGGGCCAGACCACGATCACGACGCCAACGACGATTCTTGCCGGTAGCTCCGAGGACAACGGCGTCATCGTCGACGGCACCACCCTGACCCTGGACCCGCCGCCCATGGATAACAGCAGCGCCGGCGGCATCGTCCCGTCGTTCCTCAGCTACCGCGGGGACGTGACCGTCACCAACGACGGGATTATTTTCGGCTCCATCTCGACCGACACCAACGTCGCGCTCGGCGCCAGGCCCAGCACGCTCACCTTCGTCAACCGCGGCCAGCTTTTCGGCAACGTCTTCCTGCAGTCCAGCCCGAGCTTCGGTGGCGACGACAGCGTCACCCTTTTTGCCGGCAACAACTTTACGCAGGGCCTCACCACTACGCAGAGCCGATTCGATCTCGCGTTCGGCGACGACACGCTGATCCTCGACGGCGACGACGCGATGATCACCGACTCGTTCTTCCTCCCGTTCGCGACGAATGTGGAGGACTTCCGGGTGCAGGGCGACAGCTTCTGGGTGTTGGACGGCAACGGGTTCACTGCCGAGTTCTCCGAGACATTCACTATCGCCGACAACACCGACGCTCGATACATTTTCGGTCGGATTGTCAGCCCCGACATCACCATTGGGAACAACGCGTCGTTCACGGCGACGCTTGGTACATTCGAGGGCGACGTGACAAACAACGGCCTGCTCGGCACCGAGCAGGCGGACCTGCCGATGACGATCACCGGCAACCTCACGACCAACGCCGGCGGAACGATTCAGTCCGTCGTCGCCGGCAATGGCAGCGCCGGGCAGATCAACGTCACGGGCACGGCCACGATCAACGGCGGGACGCTGCAGATCATCGAGGCCGCCAGCATCTTCCCCGACTCCAGCACGATCACGGTCCTGACCGCCGACGGCGGCGTCGCCGGGGCCGGGGCGTTCACGAGCGTGACCAATACGTACACCTTCCTCGACGTCACGGACGTGTACCCCGACGGGAATACGGTGCAGGTCACGCTGACCCGAAACGGCACGGGTTTCGTGGCGGTGGCCGAGTCCAGCAACCAGGACCGCGTGGCCCGCATCATCGAGGTGTTCGACTCGGCGGCGAGCCCGTTGTCCGATGCCAAGGCCTTGTCCGACGCTTTCGTCGCCATCGGGACACCCGCGGGGCAGCGTGAAGCGCTCGACAACCTCAGCGGCGAGGGCCAGACCGCGGCGCCGCGGGTGTCGACGCAGACGCTCCGCGGCTACGGCCGGGGGATCGAACGCCGGTCGCGGGTGATGCAGGTGTTCCTCGCCGAGGGCGCCGACGTCTTCCCGTCGCCCACGTTCGCGTCGACCGGCAACGTGACGCAGGACCTCGCGGTGCTCGCCGCGCTCGCCCAGGCCCACCCGGGGCAACTCCGCGAGATCGACGCCTTTACGCCCGGCTACTGGGTTGACGTGCTCGGCGGCACCGGGGACATCTCCGGCGACGGCGGCGCGGACGTCGTCTACGACTACTTCGGCGTGCTCGGCGGCTTCGACTTCGCCATCACCAACGAGTGGATCGCCGGCGCCAGCGTGGGGTACACCTCCGGGTCGTACGACGTCGGCGGCCTGGGCTCCGACGGCGACACCGACAGCTTGATCTTCGGCGTGTACTCCGCCTTCGTCCGCGGGCCCTGGCGGTTCAACGGCAGCATCAACTACGCCTTCGACGAGTACGACACGTCCCGCAACGTCGTCGTCGGCACGCTCGTCCGTAACGCCTCGGCCGACTTCGACGGCGAGACGTTCTCGATCGACGGCACCGTGACCTACCGCTTCGACCTGGAAGACGGGCTGAAGGTCGAGCCCTTCCTGACCATGGAGTACTTCATCAGCGAGGCCGAGGACTACACCGAAACCGGCGCCGGCGCGGCGAACCTGAGCGTGGGCGAGTCGGACTTCCGGGCGTTCTACACCACGCTGGGTGGCCGGGTGTTCAAGACCTTCAACTACGACACGACCGCGCTCACACCCGAGGTGCGGGCCGGTTGGCAGCACGAGTGGCTGGACCACGAAGCGGGCATCAACGCGAGTTTCGTCAGTGCCGGGTTCGACGTGCCGATCCGCATCGTTGGCAACGACCCCGAGGACGACGCGGCGCTGCTGGGCGTGGGCCTCACGGCCGACTTCAACCGCCAGTTCTCGCTGCGCTTCGACTACGACACCCGGCTGGCGTCGGACCAGACGGATCACCAGTTCACGTTGGCGGTCCGCGTGCCCTGGTAAGCCGGCGGACGGGGGCAAGCCGGGGCGAAGTCGGCGTCGACGACCCGGTTAAGGGAGCCGGTAAGCGCTGATCCCGACGGGATTTTCACTCGGTTTGGCGCGATTGGTGTTGGCCCCGACCGGGCCCGTCATTATGGTGAGGGGCTGCGGGGCGGTCGCTCCGCCGGCCGGTGTCGTTCGGGCATCGGGAGATCCCTTGGTTTGCCTGTGGGAGGCATTGAGATGAGCGTTCGCGGTCCGCGTATCGGTCTGTGGGGATCCCTGGCGGTGGCGTCGGCGGCGCTCCCCGCGACAGGGCAGTTCTACACCTTCACCTCCGGGCCCAGCGGCGACGGGTTCAGCTGGCCAGCCTCGCCCCCGGGGCTGCTGTCCAGCAGCGATACCGGTGTCTTCGAGGAGTTCTCGTTCACGACGCCCGACGGCGTCGAGATCCAGAACTACACCGGCAACAACGCCTTCTTCGACAGCCAGTACCAGGTCGCGAGCAACTCCGGCCTGATCAGCGGCGACGCGCTCTGGGGCAACCCGACCTTCGACGACTTCGGCTCGCTCGACTTCTTCACCGACAACTTCGGTTCCGGCGGCGTGCAGACCATCGAGTTCGACTACGCCCAGGCCGTCTCCGGCGGGTTCACGCCCGACTCCATCGACATTTACATCGAGGACTCCGACGGCCGGTTTACCTTCGAGAGTTACTTCCTCGGCAACGACTTCTCCGGCTTTGGCGGCTTCCAGGGCAAGGCCGACACGATCTTCCTCGACGCGTCCAGCCTTTTTGACCAGGGCGGCGACTTCGAGGGCGACGACCAGTTCATCGACATCTCCTACTTCTACGTCGACTTCGACAGCACCGGCATCACGTCCGGCGGCGGCACCAACGAGTTCGCGATCGACAACCTCTCCATCGACGGCGGCTCCGGCGGCGGGCCCGACGAGGTCTTCCCCTCGTTCAACCAGGGCACCATCGACGCGACGAACACCACGTCCAGCAGCAACTCGCTCCGCGGCGTCGGGACCTTCGACGTCGGCATCGAGGTCACCAACGGCGGCCCGTCCTCCACGACTTACTCCGTCGAGCTCGTCCCGGGCGGCGACCTTACCGCCGGCTCGCTGCCCAGCGGCGCCCCGATCGGTGCCGGCCAATCGATCTTTACGCCGGGCGTCGCCTCGATCGACCGCTCGCTGCCCAGCGGCACCTACGAAAGCGATTTCAACGTCGTCAACGACGGCGACCCGTCCGACCCCGACAACCTCACCACCAAGGGCGTCGACCTCTACGAGCCGCAACTGCTCTCCGGCAACTTCGCCAGCGTCAACGTGAACAACTTCGAGGACGTGACCCTCGCCAACGCCGCCGCGCCCGCCAACGGCTTCCGCGCCGCGGTCAAGGCCATCGGCGCCGCGACGACGACCGGACCGTTCAACGTCGACGCCTGGGCCGCCGACACCCGTGTCCTCGACGGCGACACCATCATGGCGAACGTTACCTTCGACCGCTTCGGCCAGCTCTCGGGCACCTACAACGGCACCCACGTCGCCTCCTTTGAACAGGCCGCCTACGTCGTGAACCAGTTCGTCGACTTCGAGGTCTTCCTGGCCAACAAGGAAACCGTTCCCAACCAGGTCTGGAACCTGACGTACACCCACGTCAACGCGACGACCGACTTCGGCAACTTCTCGCCCGGTGGTTCGTTTAACAAGCGGATCGGCATCAACACGTTCGACGTCGCCGCCACGCTCATTGACGGCACCAGCTCCAAAAACCAGCAGGCCTCCCTGCAGTTCATGTCCAACCCCAACGGCAACAGCGCCGACCTGATCGGCGACGCGGCCGACCTGGTCTTCAGCGGCTCCGTTGACGACATCTTCGTCCTCCAGCTGACCTACGAGCCACTCGCCGTGCCCGCCGGCGCGACCGAAGACGATCTCCGCCTGCTCTGGTACGACGCCAACGCCGGCGAGTGGGCCAACGCGGTGGACGGCAACACCGGCGGCACGCCGACGCTCTTCGCCGGGTCGTACGCCGACTTCCTCGCGGGCCCCGGTAGCGGCAGCCTCGACGCGGGCGACCTCGGGTACTACGGCCTCGACACCGTCAACAACCACGTCTGGGCCGTGCTCGACCACGCCTCGTTGTTCGGCGTCGGTGTCCTCAGCGCCGGCGTCATCACCGGCGACTACGACAGTTCCGGCCAGGTCGAACAGGGCGACCTCGACATCGTGCTCCAGAACTGGGGCACCGGGAACTTCACCGGCGACCCGAACGCGCTCGTCGGCGGCGGCCCATTCGACGGG
>JANQPR010000062.1 GCA_028285385.1 Phycisphaera sp. | reverse complement strand
TTCTGGAGCACGGGGTCGAGTTCTTCCTGGTCGATGATGCCGACGATCGGGCGTTGGTTGATCCAGCCCGCGGGCAAACCAAGAACACTTTGGCCCCAGTTTTGGAGGACGAGGTCGAGATCGCCTTGTTCGACTTGGCCGGTGTTGTTGTAGTCGCCGGGCAGGGAGGCGGCGATGGCTTCGAGACGCACGGCGTTGGCGAGGTAATCCACGGCGAACGCGACGCCGGCGGGCAACCCGGTCGGTTGCACCACGCTCGTGAAGGCGCCGGTGATGCTGCTGCCGGTGAGGATGTCGAGCGTGTCGCCGAGGACGGGGGTGTAGCCGTTGGTCAGGCTGAGTTCGAGCGTGCCGGCGAGGGTCACGGCGTTGCAGGCGGCGACGCGGTCGAAGTCGGTGGTGGCGGTCCCGCCGAGGTCGAGTTCGAGCGTGCCGGCGGCTTCCTGTGTGAACCGGCCTCCGACGTTGAACTGCCCGGTCGGGTCTTGTGGGTCCAATCCCGGGGCGATCGTGCCGCGGTTGCGTAGCGTGCCGGGGAACGACTGGTAGGTGAACGAGCCCGAACCTTCGAGTCGGCCGTTGGTGTCGATCAGGTGTTCGTTGAGGGTGCGGAGATCGATGGTGCCGCCGGGGGTTTGGTCGATCGTGAGCATGCCGCGGACGGTGACGTTGCCCGGGGCGGCGGTCTGGTTGACGATGCGGCTTCCGGTTGGCGGGGCGACGAAGCGGACGTCGGCGCCGGGGTTGATTGTGCCCCCGAACGCCATGCCAAAGTTGCCGAGCGTCAGGACGAAGTCGCCGCCGCCGCTGTTGGGGCCCATGACCAGCGTGCCCCCGGTGAAGTGGACCGGGCCGCCCGTGACGTTGCCGCCGTTGTAGTTGAAGCGTCCGCTGGTCACGTTGAGGGCGCCGTTGATGGTGAGGGTGCCGGCCTCCTGGTCGAAGACCTGCCCGGACCCGAGGCCGAGCGTGCCGCCCGGGTCGATAGTGAACGACGCGTGGTTGTCGATGCCGATGGCGGCGAAGGAGCTGTTGCCCTCGATCACGACGCGGTCGCGGTTGTCGAGCACGCCGTTGAGCTGTCGGCCGCCGCCGTTGCCCACGGGGTCGTCGTTGCGGGTGCGGAACACCTCGTTGTTGGTGAGGGTCAGATTGGCGAACAACGGGCCGACGCGGAGGAAGTGCCCGCCCATGCCGTTGCCGCCGAAGATCAGCGTGCCGTTGTTCGTGAACGCGGCCGGCGTCTCGCTGATCGCGGTGTTGGTCGAGTCGTTGCGGAGTTCGACGGTCTGCCCCGCGTTGACATTGCCGAAGAGTTGGCCGCGGCGCAGGATGAACGCGGCGGGGCCGCTGGTTGGACCGAGGGTGAGTCGGGACTCGTTGACGTCGATCGCGTTGCCGAGGATCGTGCCCCCGTTGAAGGTGAAGTCGTCGGCGATGAACGTGCCCTGGTTGTTGATTGTGCCGCCGTTGTGGGTGAAGATGGCGTTGACGTTGGGGCTGTCGGAATCGAACGTAGCGCCGGTCCCGATGGTGATATTGCCGCCGTTGGTGATGGCAACGTTGACGTCGAGCCGGGTGTCGGGGTCGACGGTGATGTTCGAGGTCGAGGTGGCGAGGACGGTCGCGCCGCTGCTGCCGATCAGGGCACGGAGGTTGCTGCTCCCGGCGACGCCCTGGGCGTGGATGAGCCCGGTGTGCGTCATCGTGGTGCCGTTGCCGTTGACGGCAAAGGTGGCGGTGCCGCTGGGTGCCGCGCCGGTGAGGCGGATCGTGCCGCCGTTGGTGAAGGAGAAGTCGCCGTTGAAGGTGGTGCCGCGGCGCAGCGTCGTGTTGCCGGTCGCGGCGTCGACGACCAGGGTCTGGACTGAACCGATGTCGCCGGGTGCCGTGGTGCTCAGGTCGTTGTTGCCGCTGAGGAAGTGGAACGTCGCCGCGCCGATGTTGGTGTCGAGTTCGAGCTGGGCGAAGTTGAACTCGATCGGGTTGCCCAGGATCGTTCCGCCGGCGTAGCGGAAGGCCGACGGCCCGCTGCTGCCGGTGAAACTGACGGTGCCGTTGTTCGTCAGCGTGCCGGCCTCCATGTCGAAACGGTCGCTGGACCCGAACGTCAGGGAGCCTCCGGTTCCGACGGACACGCCGCCCCGGTTGGTCAGGTCCATGTCGGCCCCGAGTTGTGCGCCGGCGTCCACCACGAGTTGCCCGCCGGGTTGGTTGTCGAACAACCCGCCGCTGTTGCTGTTGATCCGCCGGTCCTGTGTGCCCGACGCGCTAAACGCGGCGCGGACCGTGCCGCGGTTGACGATGCCGCCTCCGCTTTGGAGATTCAGGCCGCTGACCCCGGAGTTGACACCGGCGAATATGAGGTTGCCGCGGTTCTCGAAGGTGCCTGAGGTGCTCAGGATGTCCGTCCCGTTGCCGTCGCCGACGGTCACGGTGATGGCCGAGTGGATGTCGCCGTTGAGCGTGGTGTTGGACGAGGTGACGAGGAACGACGGGCTTCCCAGACCGCTGCTGCTGGCGCCGACCGGGACGTTGAGGTTCAACACGCCGGCGTTGTTGAGGCGGACGGCGTTGCCGGTGATCGAGCCGCCGTTGTGGGTGAACGTGCCGGCGTTGATGTTGAAGCTCGCGCTTGGGTCGGAGTTGTCGAGGCTTCCCGCCGAGAGCGTGACGGCGCTCCCGGTGTTCGCGGTGATCGCGCCGCGGTTGGTGACGGCGGCGCCGTCGAGGTTCAGTGTCGTGCCCGAACCGAACGTGAGCGTGCCGTCGTTGGTGACGGTGCCGGCGTCGAATTCGACGTCGTGCCCGTTGCCGGAAAAGTTCGCGGTCCCGCCGGAGAGCACGTTGAACGCGCCGCCGGTCTGAGTGAAGTCGGCGTTGTTGCGGTTGAGGTTGAGCGTGCCGCCGCCGCCGACCTCGAAGGTGCCAGAGGTGGAGACGTCGCTGCTGATCGTGCCGCCGCCGGAGATGACGCGGACCGTGCCGGCGTTAACAAGTTGCGCGGCCGAGTTGTTGACCGTGCCGCCGCCCTGAAACGCGAGCTCGGCGCCTGCGCTCTGGAGGTTGAATCCGGTGATCGTGGTCAGCGTGCCGCCCGACATGAGCAGTTGGCCGCCGCTCATGATCGCGGAATCGATCGTGACACTGGTGTTCAGCGTGGTCGTCTTGTCGAGGCCGAAGATGGCCCGGTCGGAAACGTCGTCGGGTGCCTCGCCGGAGATCCCGCCGCCGAAAAGCTGCCACGGGCTGAACCCCGGCGGGCCGTTGGGCGTTTCGCGGTCGAACCAGCCGAAGACGTCCGCCGTCGCGGACCAGAAGAAGTCCACCGCCACCGCCGGAACCGCCACTGCCGCGGCGATCACGGTCAATGCGACCGGCGGCAAGCCGCGTCGAAGGACCGTCGTGGCTCGTTCCCGGTTGGGGCCGGGGCTCTGGCAGACCGGCACCGGAGTCGTCGTCCCCGTCACCGGCGAGTTGGTGCGTTGTCGGCACGTCTCACGATCAGGATGCCCATCATTAGCTCCAGAAGCCCGCGCCAAGTGAAAGGCCGACATAATCAAACTCCTCCGTTAGATCGATCGGGTGCAGCTCACCCGGGTTGACACGAGCCGCGAACGCGAAGGGTCGGGTGTCGCGGGCCGTCTCAGGACATGCTCTGTCTCTTTTAACCGATCATCGCGTGGCTCCGGCCTAGGGATAATGCTTAGGCTGGGCCGTAAGATGGGTAAGTGTCAGGAATTGCCGGCGGGGTGCTGGTGGCGTGTCGGAAACGCCGTCCCGCGACCGAGGCACGGCGGAACTCCGTGGTACCGGAGCCGGGCGATTGTGAGCGGCATGCGTCGGTTTATGGTGAGGCCGCAGTTCTGGGTGTCGCCAGCCACTCCCGCATCCGGCCGGGCCGATCCGTCGTGATGCTCTGCGCGCCGAGCGATCGGGCTTTGAGCGCCGGCTCCGGGGTGTTGACCGTCCAAACATGGAAGCCAAATCCCGCGTCGGTCAGTCGGTTGACGAAGTCGGCGTCGACGTGCTCGGGGATGAACTTGCAGCCCAGCCCGTCGGCGCCGCAGTCGGCAAGCTCCTCCAGCACCGCCTCGATGCTCGGCGTGAAGCCACCGGCGTCATCGCGCTCGAACCCCGTCAGCCAGTTGACGGTGAGGTCGTCGCGCCCGCGCTTGACGGCGCGGACAACCTCCGCGTTGAAGCTGATCACCACGATCTGCGACGGCTCCAGCGGCGACGCTTCGAGGACCGCCAACAGCGGCGGCACGGCTTCGAGCCCCGCTTTGATCTCGACGAACACCCGTCCCGACGGTGGCACGGTTTGTAGCACCCCCGCAAGGGTGGGCATCCGCTCCCCGGCAAACCGTGAGTGTTTCCAAGCTCCGACCTCGACGCTTTGCAACTCCTTGAGCGTGGAGTCGGCCGCGATCAGCCCCGTGCCCTTCTCCCCGCCGCCGTCGCCGGTCCGCCCCGTGTCTTTGTCGTGGAGGCAGACCAGCACGCCGTCGGCGGTCAGGTGCACGTCACATTCGATCCCGTCCGCTTCGCGCTCCCATGCCAGCGCGAACGCCGCAAGGGTGTTCTCTGGTGCGTCGTAGGACGCGCCGCGGTGAGCGATAGTTAACGGGGGTTGAGCGTTGATGATGCGGCCATCTGTCGCGGGTGAGCTCTCGGATGTCTGACAGCCTGACGTGTAGCCCGCGGTGGCGATCAGTGTGCCCAACATGAAGGCAGTCCACGGCAGGAACGCTGACATCTTCTTCTGGGTGGTCGATTGGCTAACCAAAGTTCATGTCGCCTAGCACCAGGCAAGTGGTCGGATGAAATCTAGCCTCCTTGAGTCGTAAATTGGTTTGAAGAGTGTAAACAGAATGAGCGGTTCGGCTTTGCGAATCGGTTTCTCTACTACCAACGACGGGGCTGTTGTGTTAAGTGAGATTGCTCTTCTCACGATCCGTTAACGAAATGATTGCAGCAACCAAAAACCCTCCGTACAGAAGGTTGTCGCGGTCAGGGGTGTTTTAGAAGCGTGTCAACTTCCGGTTCGTCTATGGAAGTCGAGACTAGGCGTAGATAACGTCCGAGCATCATGAAAAGCACCACGCCTCAACGGACTGGCGACGGCTGTTTCCAGGATGATCAATCCTCGACTCGCGGCCCTGTTATGGTGGCTCGACCGGTCGGATTCACACTGATCGAGTTGCTGGTCGTGATCAGCATCATTGCGCTGTTGATCGGGATCCTGCTGCCGGCGCTGGGGGCCGCCCGGGACGCGGCTCGTGCCATGATGTGCGCGGCAAACATGCGTTCGCTCGCTCAGGCAGCGAACAACTACACCCTGGACTACAACGGGTTGTTCTGCATGCCGGATACCGGGCTGAACCCGGTCGTTCAGGGCCGGTTTATGCAGAGCGATGCACCTTTTTACTCGGTAATGGGACTTCGGCCTAGCCCGGCACCGATCGATCAGCAGGCGAACTGGTTCATCGCGCTCGACAACTACCTCGGGCAATCCGAGTTGGATGATCAGAGCCGCAGCGGCGTCGCGGAGAACCGGAACTACAACGAGTTCAAGCAGGACCCGGTCTGGTGGGATTTCGACGACACGGTGCCCGAAGGCACGTCGAACGGTAACGCGCAGACTGTCCGCGAGGCGAACCGCACAATCAAGATGAACCGCGCTTTCCGGCGTGGCGGTCACACGGGTCGGACGCCGGAGAACGGCAACTTCCCGGTCTCGTGGAAAGGCCAGAAACGTGACAACAGCGAGTCGATTTTCCGGATGGAGGATCAGTTCGTCCACATCGATCGCAACGTTCGGAAGGCGTCTCAAACCGTGTTGTTTGTGGATGGCGCGGCGATCGATACGACCGGGGTGTTCAGCCCGTCGACAACCCGCTTTAGTGCTCGAGCCGGGGAACGCGTCGGGCTACGCCACGCCAACGACTCCGCCAATGTGGCGTTGACCGACGGCAGCGCTCGGAACGTTCAACAGCCCACGCGGACATTTACCTCGATCCCCGACCCCGACGCGGACTACACCTCCGACCAGGAGACCGAGACGCTGCAATGGTTCCCCGAGTACGGCTCCGTGGGGGGCGGTGGCTTCGGCGACGTGGGCAAGCAAGGCGAACGCAACCCGAATCAAGAACTGATCTGGGACATGATCCGAGACTACGAGTTGGGCTCCTGACGTCCGACACCCACGACCGATTCACCGCCGGCCGTGTGGTCGGCGACACCAGAGAGACCCTGACGGAGGAACAGACCCATGCGAGTATCGACCGCCCGTTTGCTGGCCGCGTTGGCCATGCCCGTGTTGACCGCGGGCACCGCCTCGGCCCAGTTGCGCTTCGAAGAGATCCTGGTTAATGGCACCGGCGACGGCAACGACTTCTTCGAGTTCTCGGCCCAGTCGGCGGCTGACCTGGGCCCCGGTGCCGCGCTGATCGTCATCAGCGGCAACGAAGCGACGGCTGGAAACATCACCAGTTTCCTCGACCTCAACATCGACTTCACCGCGCCGACCAGCAGCTTCCCGACCAATAACTTGTTCTTCGCCCAGCCGACCCTGATCAGCGGTGCCCAGCCCGACCCGGGCGGTCAGCTTCCGCCGGGCATCGTGGACTACAACCCCGACCCCGACCCCGCGACGTATTTCCTCGGCGGTGGCGACCTGTTCTTCCCGGTGTTCGAGCCCTCGGCGACATACGCCTTGGTCGGTGGTTTCACCGGCTCGACCTCGACCGACCTGGATACCGACAACGACGGCACGGTCGACGGGGCCCTACCCTTCACCACAGTTTACGACGCCGTGACGCTGCTGGCGTCCGAGACGAACATCGAGGCGCTGGTGAATGGCACCGAGACCGTGCCGCGATTCACGGGACTCGGCTACGCCGACGACTTCTCTGCCGCCTTCCCGCAGACGCCCAGCAACGCGTTCCCGCAGGGGCAGTTCGCGTTCTTTGATCAGCGGTACGACGAGAACGTCGGTATCAGCCCCGACGGGCCGGACGGCTTCTTCCGTTTCACCGACGGCACGCCCGCGGCCTACGACCTCGACATCAACAACAACGGGTTGGATGGCATCCCCGGCAACGCCGACGACGCGGACGGCCCGGTGTTCGGCTTTGACGGCACGACGGCCGGCGGTGTGAACGAGGGCGCCGACGAGGAGATCGTGTTCATCCAGCCGAACGGCGACGTGGTCGACTCCATCATCCCCGCCGACCTCGACCCCAACACGCCCGGCGAGCAGACCATCTACCTGACGCCCGGCCGGGACAACAACATCGTCAAGCCGACCGAGGTGGGTGCGGTGTTGCCCGACCCGGTGCCTCAGGGCCTGGAGGTCGTCACCGACGTTGTGAAGTTCGGCGGCGACAAGGTAGTGCCCGCTGGTGATCGCATCGCCGGCACGAGCTTCGAGAACGAGAACGCCGGCACCTACACTTTCTACGATGAGTCCGACCCGCTCATCGGTGACATCAACGGCGACAACGACACGAACGACCAGTTCGTTGGCTTCGCCGAAGCCGTCGAGGGCGACGACATCAACGGCGACGGCGACTTCTCCGACGTGCTCTTCGTCGGCTACAAGGATCAGTCCACCAACTCCGAGGGTGACTCGGCCGGTGGCGACCCTCAGCCGCTTGGGGACGCCGGCGTCGCGTCGGGCGCGATGGTCACGCTGGTCAACGACCCGAACACCCGCACCGGGACCACCGTCAACGGCGTGCTCATCGACAACCGGATCCAGTTCGACGGCGACGACAACATCCTCGACACCGCCGACGACGTGTTCATCGACAGCCCGGTGGCGGCGGTGAACAGCACCTCGCTCAGCGACGCCGCCGGCGACCTCGGCTACAGCTCCGAGTTCATCGATACCCGTGACCGCTTTGAGACCGGCTTCGGCGAGAACTCCGGCGATATCCTCGGCCCGATCGACTACGACTTCTTCGCACTGGACCCAAACCCCGGCGGCGTGGACGACGGTCGGGACGGGTCGAACGCCTTCGCCATCGACGACCCGGACGGCACGCTCCAGATCACCTTCGACGCCGTCGACCTGAGCAACTACCAGGACGTCGTGTTCCACGCTCTGATCGGCGCGAACGACACCGGCTACGAAGCCCAGGACCTGATTCAGTTTGAACTGATTCTGGAAACCGCCGAAGGCACGACCCGTGAAGAGATCCTCTACTTCGAGGGCGGGAATGGGCTCGAAGGCATCGGTATTCTTGGCGAGTTGACCGCCGGCGCCGGGGAGATCGGGCAGTTTCTTTACGAGATCGCCGACGACGTGCTCTCCGCTCAGTTCATCGCGACCTTCGGCAGCAGCTCCGGCGCTGAGAACTACCTGCTCGACGATGTAGCCTTCTTCGGCACGCTCATCGGCTCGGTGCTGCTGGGCGACCTGGACGGCTCCGGGCAGGTCGAGCAGGGCGACCTCGACATCGTCCTGCAGAACTGGGGCACCGGCACGTTCACCGGCGACACGGATGCGTTGGTCGGGGGCGCCTTCGACGGAACGGTCGACCAGAACGAACTCGACGTTGTGCTGCAGAACTGGGGCAGCACCGGCAGCCCGGACTTCGCGGGTCTGACCGTGCCCGAGCCCGCGTCGGCGGCGCTCCTGGCCCTTGGCGGCTTGGCCCTGCGCCGGCGTCGGTCGGCCTGATCATGACGCCCATCCACCACGCCGTGGCTAGTCGCCGCGGCGTGGTTTCCTTCGTTCGGACGCCGGCGTCTCCGTTGGACCGTCCGTCCCTCGCATCACTCGGCATGAACCCGGTGGTACCGTTGCCCGGCCCGATCAATCAGCCCCATGATTTCCAGGCGACTCAACCGTCGACGCAGGTCACCGGGCAGGTCCAACTCGTCGGCCCAAGCCTTGATCTCGTGCTCCGTCGGCGTGTCGTCAAGCTCACGAAGCAACGCACGGTCGTGCCGGTCAAGCGAACCGAACGGGAGTACCCCCGGGCGTTCGCCGCTGAGCCAGTGACGGCGCCCCAGGTCTTCGGCCAAGCGCCGAGCCGTTTCTCGCGCCGCTCGGATCAAGTCGCGTGGGGCGAGGGTCATGCGGGCCCCGCCCTTGGCCAACAGGGCGTTGCTCCCGGCCGACGCGGGGGCGTCGATCGGGCCCGGCAGGGCAGCGACTTCCCGGCCGGCCAACGCGGCCAACCGCGCGGCGATCAAGGCCCCGCCGTTGAGGCCGGACTGGACGATCAGGGTTACCAGCGTCATGCCGATG
>JANQPR010000048.1 GCA_028285385.1 Phycisphaera sp. | reverse complement strand
ATCTCGGACCCGGTGCGGATCACGGCCCGCGGCTGGGTGGGGTCGTGGTAGCCCTCGGCGCGGTCGGCGAGTTGGAGCACGACGCCGGCCCGGCTCTGGCCGATCAGGTTCATGCCCGAGCTCCAGCCGTCGGCGCGCTCGGGGCGGTCGGTCTCGAACACCCGGCTCTCGATCGGGGCGGATACGCGGTACACCCCGTCGGGCAGGTACACGAACCGCGGCGCGCCGTGCACGTTGCTGTGCTGCAGCGCGTGGTCGACGGCGGCGCGGAGGGCGAGCGTGTCGTCGGTGTCGTCGTCGGGCGTTGCACCGAAGTCGGTCACGTCAACGACGCGGGCGTCGGCGGGGAAGCGCCACGTCTGGCCGTACGTCAGCGCGGAAGCGGGGGCGGGCTCAGCGCACGCGGCGGCGGAGAGCGCGGCGGCAAGGATCAACGCGGCACCGAGCGTGGGGTTCGTCCGTGGGTGGGGCAAGCGATCGAGTCTCTGGGACCGGGTTAAAGCAAGGAGGGGCGGAGGAAGGGGCTCAGAACCTTCGCCGACGCGGAAGCCCGAGCAACGCGAGCAGCCCGAGGGTCGCGGGTTCGGGGGCCGTGATGGCCGCGAGGTCGGGCGTCGCCGTGCTGCCCCAGTTCTGCAGGACGCCGTCGAGTTCGTTCTGGTCGACCGTGCCGTCGAACGCGCCGCCGACCAGCGCGGCCTCGTCTCCGGTGAACGTCCCGGTGCCCCAGTTCTGGAGCACGATGTCGAGGTCGCCCTGTTCGACCTGGCCACTGCCGTCGTAGTCGCCCGGCAGGACGGCCGCGAGCCACTCGGCGAGGCGGAGCATCTCTTCGAAGTACATCGCGGTGTGGTAGTTGACCTTCCACGGGTGCGCTTTGAACCCGGTGATGGAGCCGCCGGTCGGCCCGAGCGTGTCCGGGTCGAGCCGCTCGAACATCCCGTCGTAGACCGGGTCGGTCAGTTTGTCGGCGACCGTGTCGACCATGAGCAACGCCTCGTCTTCCCAGTCGGTGCGCCCGCGGACCACGGCCCAGTGCGCCAGCGCCCGTGCCGCTTCGAGTTGGGGCCACCAGACGACGCCCTGGCTGTAGCCGGTGCTGCTGCCGTCGAGGTTGAGGCGGTCGTAGTTCACCGACGCGTAGTCGGCTTCGGGGTCGGCGTCCTGATCGTAGGTGCGGAACGCGTAGTGCAGCCCGTGCTCGACGAGTTTTTCGCCGGCGTCGAGCCAGCTCTGGTCGCCGAAGCCGCGCTCGACGCCGCGGGAGAGGAACGTGGCGAACTCGAACTGGTGCCCCGGGCTGGTCCAGTTGCTGAACGAGCCGCCTTCGGGGTGGGTCACGGTGTCGCCGGTGGTCCAATCCGTGTTGTATAGCCACGGCACGGACGCGCGGGTGTACGCGTTGCCGTTCCAGCTCGTCGGGTCGTCCTGCACCATGTAGGTGACGATGTGGTCGCCGAGGTTCTCGATGTCGGCGGCGAGCGCCGGCCGGTCGACGGGCGGCGCGGCGTCGTAGAGCGCCATCGCGGCCTCGAAGGTGTGCAGCATGTAGTCGAGGTTGCGGATGCCGCGGTCGCCGTCGATGTAGCCGGCGTAGTCGCGGTCGAAGCCGGCGTCGTACCCGCCGGCGAAGCCGTCGCCCGCGTCGCTGTGCTGCGCCTTGAAGAACACCCACGACGACAACGCGGCCTGGTAGTGCGCGGCGTCGCCGGTGGCCTGCGCGGTGGTGGCGAGGGCGAGCACGGGTTGCACGGCGCCGTACGCGTCCTTCTGCTGCATCTGCGGGCCCCAGATGCCGCGGGTGGCGGGCGTGGGGGGGTTCTGCCCGTCGGAGCGGACGCCCCAGAAGTACCCGCCGTGCGTGTTGTCCCACGCGGCGCTCTGCAGGAAGTCGGCGCCGCGGTCGGCGGTCAGCGCAAACCGACCCGACGGATCACCCGTGGCGTTGGCGGCGACAGCGTTGATGTACACCGCGCGGGACTGCCCGATGACGTGGTTTTCCGGCGTGTACGCCACGCGGAAGTTGAACTGCCGGCCGAGGTTCGGCTGGGCCCAGCCGTTCCATGTGGCGTCGAACGTTTCGGGCCCGCTGTACGCCCCGAACCCGGACGTGCCGTTGAGCCCGCCGTTGAATAGATCCACCGTGGCCGTCAAACGGGCGCGGAAGTGCTCGGCATTCAGCGCGTCGGCAAGGGACGCGTCGGCCGGCGACGCCGCCCCGCAACCGATCGAGATCAGCAACCCCAAACGGAAGCGCCCGTGCAACGGTTTTTTCGCGCGGAAGTGAGACAAGAGCAACGGCCAAACCTCCTTGGAAACCATACCGCGCCTCATCGTCGATGCCATAGCGGTTTTGCGCGAGCCGCTTTAGGATTCAAGCGGAGATTGGCGTGGAGAGGTGTATCGATTCACGCGTGATTCACTGGCTCCGCTTCGTGAAATTCCGCATGGCGGATCGCGTGGGAGCATCACCCTGAAACCGAGGCGTCGCTATGTTGGCCCGCCGCCTAGACCGCCGCACCCGCAAACGATCGATGTGATGCACCGAACGCCGCCGTCAGCCACGCCATGCCACCCTCACGTGCCGCTCGATTGGTCTGTCGGGCCGCACGAGTCGCCCGACGCGCAGCCCGAGTTGTTCGTCCCCGCCGAGGTCCCCGGCGCGGTGCAACTCGACTGGGCCCGGCACCACGGCTGGGACCCGCACACCTACGACGAGAACTGGCAGCAGTACACCGGGCTCGAGGACCGCCTCTGGACCTACCGCGCCGCATTTAGCCGACCCGCGCTCGACGCCGATCAACGCCTGCGCTTCCGTTGCCTCGGGATCGACTACGCGTTCACCGTGCGCTGCAACGGCGTCGTGCTGCTCGAACAGGAAGGCATGTTCACGCCCGTTGATGTCGACGTCACCGACACACTGCGCGACCGCAACGAACTGACAGTCACCGTCCACCCCGCACCGAAACTCGCGGGCGAACCCGAGACCAAGCTGGAGGCCCGCCAGAGCTGCAAGCCCGCCGTCAGTTACGGCTGGGACTGGCACCCGCGGCTGATCCCGCTGGGCATCTGGGACGACGCCGAGCTCGTGGTCGTGCACCGCGCCGCGTTCGTCGAGACGCGCTGCACGTACACGCTGAACGACAGGTTGGATCGGGCCGACCTTTCGTTTCACGCGGCGTTGGCCGACGAACCCCCGCACGGCAAGGTGACTTGGCGGATCGACGACCCGGCCGGGCAGGCGGTCTTGAACGTGTCCGCGTTGGTGCGCGACGGATCGGCGTCAACCACCGCGACGCTCGAACGCCCAGCACTGTGGTGGCCGCACGACCACGGCGAACAACCGCTGTACCTCGTCACCGCCACGCTCGAAGACGCCGGAGGGCAGACGATCGACCGGCGCGAGTCACGCGTCGGCTTCCGCCGGGTCCGCCTCGTCCAACACCCCGGCGCCTGGGATGAGCCGGCCGACGTGCTCAAGCCCCGGACCGACCCGCCGATCACGCTCGAAGTCAACGGCCGACGTGTATTTGCCAAAGGCACCAACTGGGTCCCGCCCGAGATCTTTCCCGGCACGATCACCGCCGAGCGCTACGACGGGCTGCTCCGACTCGCGAAGCAGACGAACTTCAACCTGCTCCGCATCTGGGGCGGCGGCATCACCAACAAGCGATCGTTCCACGAGAAGTGCGACGAGCTCGGCCTCATGGTGTGGAACGAGTTCCCGCTCGCGTGCAACGACTACTTCGACTCGCCGGCCTACCTCGAGACGCTCGACCAGGAGTCGCGCTCGATCGTCACCCGGCTGCGCGAACACCCGAGCACGGTGATGTGGTGCGGCGGCAACGAGCTGTTTAACGCGTGGTCGGGCATGACGGACCAATCCAAGGCGCTGCGACAGAGCAACGCGGTGTGCCTGGAACTCGACCCGGACGTGCCGTTCATCGCGACCTCGCCGCTGGCTGGGTGGAGCCACGGGTTCTACCTGTTCCGGCATCCCGAGACCGGCGAGGAGGTCTTCGAGTGGATGCGACGCAACGCGTTCACGGCGTACACCGAGTTCGGCGTGCCGTCCGCGTCGCCGGTCGAGGTGTTGCACGGTTTCCTGCCCGAAGGCGACCGCTTCCCGCCCCGGCCCGACTCGGCCTGGACCAGCCACCACGCGTTTAACGCCTGGCATTTCGGCGACGAGAGCTGGCTCGCGCTCAAATCGATCCGGCACTACTTCGGCGAACCCGAATCCCTCGAACAACTCGTCGCGTGGACCCAGTGGCTTCAGGCCGAGGGCTACCGGTTCATCTACGAAGAAGCGCGTCGGCAGAAGCCGAAGTGCTCGATGGCGCTGAACTGGTGCTTCAACGACTGCTGGCCGTGCGCCGCGAACAACTCGCTCGTCGCCTACCCGGCGGTACCCAAGCCGGCGCTCGCCGCGGTGCGCGACGCCTGCCGGCCGACCCTCGCCTCGGCACGCGTTCCGCGCTTCGCGTGGAAGCCCGGCGAACAGATCGGCGTCGAGTTGTTCGTTCTGAACGACGCGCCAACGGCAACCCCCGCTGCCGCCGTCACCGCGGAGCTCCGCGCCGGTGACCAAAAGCTTTCGCTCGGGCAATGGGACGCCCCGCCGTGCGAGCCCAACACGAACCAGCTCGGGCCGACGCTCGAAGCCGTGGTCCCCGCTGAGTTTGTGGGGCAAGGCGACACACTCGAACTGATCCTGACGTCGAGCACTTCGGCGGTCGGCAACAACGCGTACCGATTGCGGCTGTTCAGCGTCGATCGCTGAGCCACGCCTACACCGAACACCTTCACCACTCCCGGATCAACGCTACGACGCGCGTGTCCCACGGCCCCGTGTTGTGCTGATACGTCCCGCGCATCCACACGAGCGCCGTCCGCGGGTCGTCCCACACCGGCACAATCGGCCGGAGGTTGTCGGCGTCGGAGTCCCGCGTGACCGGTTGCCAGGCCCAACTCTCGCCACCGTCGCGGGTCACGCCCCGGAACAACTCGCGGTGCCGCTCGCCGTCGGCGGCGCTGACCAACGGCTCCCCGGTCTGCGGGTGCGCGTCGGTCGATACGAAGACGACATCCGTGTCCTGCGGGTCGAGTGTGATCAGCCCGGTGTAGTCGTCCTCGAACGGGTACAGCCGGGTGCCGGCAAAGCACACCTCGTGCTGATGCCAACGCGTGCCGTCGAATCGGGCGTAGTGGAAGCGGTGGTCGAACCCGCCTTGCTTCGGCGGCAGGCCGCGCCCGTCCTTCTGGACGCTGAAGACGCAGACGGGATGGCCGTCGCGGTCGAGGTGCAGGTCACTGACCCAGGCGACGTTGTCCGGGTCGCCGCGGAACACGCACGTGAGGTCCCAGATGTCGCCGGACTTGGTCTCGGTGGTGCTCAGCGGCGCGTAGGGGACGCCGTCGGATTGGTGGATGCGTCCGCCCCGGATGAACCCGGCGTAGACCGAGTTGTCGAACTCGCGCGGGTGGTCTTCGGTACCGACGAAGTAGATCGTGTCCTGGTGGTCGGTCGTGTACTTGAAGTAAGGCGCGTAACCCGAGTGCCCGCAGAGGAACCGGCCCGCGTACCGCCACGACTCCGCTTGATCGTCCGAAACCATGTAGCTCTGCTGGTGCCCGAGCGAGCGGAAGAAGTTGTACAGCCGACCGCCCTCGGAGGCGGGCTGAAACAGGTTGGAGTACGTGACGTTGTCGCCGGCGTAGCCCGCGTCTTGGCCGGGGCTCTCGAACTCGCGGACCGGTCCCCACGTCAGCGGGTCGTTCGGCTCGGAGACACGCCAATACACCTTCCGCTCGACAGCGTGCTTGGTGTACACCGCGAGCAACCGGTCATCGGCTAGCGCGTGCAACGCCGGGCCGTTGTGGTCGTCCTGTTGGAGCTGCTCGTGCAGGACGACGACGCGAGTCCGCCCGGTCGCGAGGTCGTGCACCGTCAGTTCGATGTTGCCCCACCCCGGCAGCCCCCGTCCCTCGGTCATGCCGCGGTCGGTCGAGCGCACGGACCCGACCACGAGTTTCCCGGCGTGGACCACGGCCCGCTCGTCCATGAACCAGGACCACGCGCCGTTGTCGTTCAGTTCGACCCAGTCGGGCGCGGTGTTGGCTAGGGGCTGGGGCATGGCGGGGGCGTTCGGGTCGGTCGGCGTCACGTCATGGCGTCCGCGGCAGGCCGGATGCTACGGCGCAGGGGGATTTGGCTTGTCCCCGTGACGGCGGGTCGGTTTAGGTTTCGCAGCCGAAACTGGCCGGTTTCGGTTGATGTCCGAAGGCGAAAAAACTAAAGCGATTTGACGAAGTGGCTGGGCTGGTCGTGGGTGCTGTGGGGTAGGTTTGGCACGAGTTCAGTGAAGGTCGCTGACCGCGTCCGGGCCGGGTGTGGCGGTCTCCACGCCGGGGAGCCGGCCGCGCGGATCGGCGACAAAGGGATCGATATGCAGCCACTACGGATCGGCGTCATCGGGGCGGGGGAAAACGGCACGGGCCACGCCGAGTACTTCGCCGACTCGCCGCGGTCGCGGGTCGTGGCGGTGGCCGACCCGGACGCGACCCGGGGGGGTGCCCTCGCCGACCGGTGCGGGGCGCGGTGGGTCGACGATTTCCGCGGGCTGTTGGACGACGTGGACGCCGTGGTCGTGTCGTCGCCGAACGCCCAGCACCGGGCCCAAGTGATCGCGTCGGCGGGCGCGGGGTGCCACGTGTACTGCGAGAAGCCGATCGGGCTCGACGCCGGCGACGCCGAGGCGATGGCCGCCGCGGTGCGACGGGCGGGGGTGCGGTCGACCGTCGGGTTCTCGGTCCGCAACAACGCCAACATCCAGACGCTTCACCGGCTGAGCCGGGAGGGCGCCTTCGGGGAGTTGATCTCCGTGTGGTCGCGGCGGTTGATGTTCGTCGATCGGCCGGATGCGGACCATTGGCGGGCCGACCCAAAGCAGTCCGGCGGGCTGCTGCTCGAGATCAACATCCACGAACTGGACTGGATGATGATGGTCGCCGGCGAGGTTCGGTCCGTCTACGCCCAGACCCGTGCCGACGACGACACCGCCCACCGCGCCAACGACCACCTCTGGATCATGCTCAACTTCGCCGCCGGTGCGGTCGGGCAACACGAGGGCAGTTGGCGGTCGGCGACGCCCAACTTCTTCCGCGGCGTGCACGGCACCAGGGGCGGCGCCCAGACCGACGAGTGGGGCAACGGGCTGCACTTCGCCGCGGCGCCGGGCGAAGACCGCTCGTCGGTCGAGCTCGACCCGTCGTTCGACCTGCGGGCGCACTTTCTGGACTGCGTGCAACACGACGCGGCGCCGGTGTGCGACCTGGAGTGGGGCGTCAAGGTGATGCGGGTCGCCGACGCGGTGTTCGAGTCCGCCCGGACCGGGCAGCCGGTCACGCTGCGTCGGACCGAGCCGGTCGTCCGCCCGACCGACGTGCCCGTGCCGACGCGCTCGCTGCCTGCTGCGGCCGGCACCAAGTCCAAGGCCGCCCGCGTGTAGGCTGATCGGCCGACATGCTCCGCGTCAGCGACAACCGCCGCTTCCTCGTCCACGACGACGGCTCGCCGTTCTTTTATCTCGCCGACACCGCGTGGGAGCTGTTGCACCGGCTCGACCGGGACGACACCACGCTCTACCTCGACGACCGCGCGGCCAAGGGGTTCACGGCGATCCAGACGGTCGCGCTGGCCGAGGTTGACGGCTTGACGCTGCCGACGCCGGCGGGCGAACTGCCGTTGCACGACCGCGACCCCGCCCGGCCGAACGATGCTTACTTTGATCACGTCGAGTGGGTGATCGACGAAGCGGCGGCGCGAGGGCTGTTTGTCGCGTTGTTGCCGACGTGGGGCCGGTACGTTGTGTCGGCGGGTTGGGAAGGGCTGCAGGCCGCCGACCACGTTGTGTTCAGTGAGACGAATGCCGAACGGTTCGGGCGTTACGTCGGCGACCGCTTCGCGGACAAAGCGAATCTCATTTGGGTGATCGGCGGAGACCGCGACCCGACGGGCGTCGTCAGCGTCTTCCGCGCGATGGCGCAGGGGATCAAAGCCGCCGGGGCAAAACAGTTGATGACGTTCCACCCGCCGGGCGGGGGCGGTGGCTCGGCGGACTGGTTGCACGGCGAAGACTGGCTCGACTTCCACGCCCGGCAGTCGGGGCACTCGCGCCGCTACACGCCGAACTGGCGGTACCTCGATCGGGACTACGCGCTCGAGCCCGTGAGGCCTTGCATCGACATGGAGCCTTGCTACGAGAACCACCCGGTCGACTTCCGCAGCCACAGCCTGTGGTTCGACGACCACGACGTGCGTTGCGCCGCGTATTGGGCGGTGTTCCATGGCGCGTTCGGGCACACCTACGGCTGCCACGACATCTGGATGATGCGCAAGCCCGGCGACCCGCCCGGCGGCACCGCGCGCGGCTGGTGGTTTGAGTCGCTGCACCTCCCGGGTGCCCGACAGATGGGCTACCTCAAACGGCTGATGCTGTCGCGCCCGTTCCTGACGCGCCGGCCGGCCCCGGAGCTCGTCCTGCAACGCGACCGGGTCGAGTCGGACCACGCGGCGGCGACGCGCGACGGCGGCGCCGGGGCGGATGCCACCGACGCGAGTTACGTGATGGCGTACTCGCCGTTGGCCGGGCCGATCGCGTTGGACACGCGCGTGTTGGGTCAAGGCCGGCTACGGGTGTGGGACGTCAACCCGCGCACCGGGCGCGCCGTGGTCTTGGACGAACCGGAAAACGCAGGGCGGTACGTTGCGCCGGCGCTGCAGACCGGGCCGGACCGGGTGGTGTTGATCGACCGGGTCGACGCGGGGTTCGTGGCGCCGCGGTAGTGGTCAATCGAGCGGTGGGACGACCACGCCCCTGCTTCACTTGTCAAAGAAAGAACCTGAGCACTCGCG
>JANQPR010000046.1 GCA_028285385.1 Phycisphaera sp. | reverse complement strand
CAAGCGGAACGAAAACTTCCGGGGGCGGGGGTCCGTCCGGCGAGGCGTCGCCCCACCCGCCGCGCTCCCCGCGGGGGCACCGGCTCTACCCGGGGGCGGAACGCCGCCAACGCGCGCACAAACCCGCCAGCGCCACCACCATGACCGAAGGTTCAGGCAGGTCCGCCCCGTTGAAATCCGGGGCCTGCGTGATCCCCCAGTGCTGCAGCACGCCGTCGAGTTCCGACTGACCGATCAGACCGACGGGTTGGTGGTTGAGCCAGCCGGCCGGGACCCCGGTTGCGCTGACATCTTCGCCCCAATTCTGTAGGACCAGATCCAGGTCGCCCTGGTCAACCGCGCCGCTCGCGTCGTAATCGCCGGCCAAGGACTCCTCCACGAGCGACGCGGTAAAAATCCCCTCAGTGCCGTCGGTGAACTCGAGGCCGAAGACCAACAACCCGTCGTCGTTGAAGCTGCGCGGTTGGCCTTCGTCACCTCCCGACGTCTCACCGAAGAGGATCGCATTAAAATCGATCTCGGCGATGGTCCGGGATCCGACGAGCCCGCCGGGCCGCTCAACCTCAAACGGGTCGCCTTCTCGCACGATCATTCTTAACTCGCTACCGAAAAATGCGAAGAGCGCCTCATCGTTCGTGTCATCCACCGCGCCCGGATCACTGGTCTCCCCGGTCCGAAGGCTTGCGAGAAACGCGACGTCGCCGGCACCGTTGAGCACGAGGTCGCCGAACGCGGGGCCGGCCACGCCACCGAACTCGGCTCCATCGGCCGCGCCCGGAGCAGGAGCGCCTTCGCGGGCCACGAGGCCCCACGGTGAGCCTGGACCCGCCGACGGGCCGAAGATCGCTTCATCTTTGGTTTCGGTCACCGTCCTCCCGGTGCCGCTTCGAAGCGACGCCCTGAACGCTAGATCTCCAGCACCGTTGATCCCTGGGTTTGAGAAGCTCTCGAATTCGGCCCCGTCGGTTACGCCCGGCGCGGGCGCGCCTTCGCGGGCAACTAAACCCAGCCCTGCCGAACCGGAGGCGGACGACGGACCAAAGAGCGCCTCGTCGTTGTCTGCGCTTACGGCCGACCCTGCCCCGGTCTGCAGACGCGCCTTGAACGCCACTTGACCCGAGCGATTGAGCGTGGTGGTGTAAAAAACGAAGTACTCCGCACCGTCGGCCACGCCCGGCGCGGGTTCGCCCTCGCGGGCCAAGACCTCAAGCGGCGAACCCGGGCCTGACGATGGACCGAAGACCGCGTGGTCGTTGCCTTCGGTGACCGCCCCCCCGTTACCGGTCCGAAGGTATGCCGTAAACGCCACGTCTCCCGCGGCGTTCATCAAGGGGTCGAAGGTTGCGAAGCGGTCGAACAAGGCCCCGTCGGACACGCCCGGCGCGGGTTCACCGTCGCGGGCGATCAGCCCCAGCGATGAACCCGCGCCCGACGACGGGCCGAAAACTGCTTGATCGTTACCTGGGTTGACGACCCCCGGCACTGCCCCATCGGTTAACCGAGCGTAAAACGCTGTATCCCCCGTGTTGTTTATTCTGGGCCAATAAAGTAAGCCGAATACGGCCCCGTCGGACACCCCCGGGGGAGAAGCGCCTTCACGGATCACCAGCCCCAGCGGCGAGCCGGGCTGCGACGAGGGGCCAAAGATGGCGGTGTTGTTGCGGATCGTTACCTCGTCACCCGTCCCGGTCCGGAGGGAGGCCAACAAAGCCACGTCTCCTGCGTCGTTGAGCACCGGCGCTCCGATGAAGCTGTTGTATTCTGCCCCGTCGATGACGCCCGGCGCGACGTCGTCCTCACGGGCGAGCAAGCCCAACGGCAACCCGGAGCTGACCGACGGGCCGAACACCGCGCTGTCGTTGCCGAAGGTCACCGTCGCGCCCGTCCCGGTACGGAGCAACGCCCCGAACGCCACGTCCCCCGCGCCGTTGAGCACGGGGGTATCGAACGAATCGAACTCAGCCCCATCCATAACCTCGGGGGCGGGATCGCCGGTCAGGGCGATCTGACCGAAGGTCATCCCGGCGGTGTCCGGTCCAACCGGCCCGCTAAGTACGGCCGCCGTGGCGTAGATCTTCCACGTCCATGCTCCAGCACTAAGCCGCCGATTCATTCCTGCCGTCATTGACGGTCGCCCCCGCCTTTATCGATTCAATTCCCGAACACATCGCTCAGATCACCATATCGACTTGGGCGATGGCTCAACCGCAGAATCTAGGTTAAGGTTCCATACTTTTTCTGCCTAGGAGTGATCCCATGCCCACCACCGCCACCATCACCACGCCGCGCGGCGACATCGAGCTCGAGCTGTTTGCCGAGGACTGCCCGGATACGGTGGGCAACTTCGTCAAGCTCGCCAAGGACGGGTTCTACGACGGGCTGACGTTCCACCGCGTCATCGCGGACTTCATGATCCAAGGCGGCTGCCCGAAGGGCACGGGCACGGGCGACGCGGGGTACAAGTGGGACGACGAGCCGAGCGCGCTGAAGAAGAAGCACGCCGGCCCGGGCACGCTGAGCATGGCCAACGCCGGGCCCAACACGAACGGCTCGCAGTTCTTCATCACGCACGTCGCGACCGACTGGCTCGACGGCAAGCACGCGGTGTTCGGCAAGGTGACGGCCGGTCAGGACGTCGTCGACGCCGTCCGCCAGGGCGACGCGATGGAGAAGGTGACGATCAACGAAGGGTAAAGGCGTTCACGCCGCGAGCTTCACCGGCTCGGGGTCGTGCACCTTCACGACCTTCAACTCGTCGCGGACCGAGAGGTCGATCTTCCTGCGGGTGAGTTCGCCCCGTTCGTCGACCAGTTGCAGCAGCGGGCGGTCGGGGTGGTCGTCGATCGTGCGGACCACGACCGCGCGGGTGTCGTCCGACAGCGTGACCACGGTGCCGACGGGGAACAGCGTGACGGTTTCGAGCAGCACCTTGCCGGCGTCGCGGTCGAGGCGGTTGGCCTTGACGCCGTCGAGCACGGCCCGGACCGCGTGGTGGGCGCTGCGGGCCTGGCGGTGCGCACGGTCGTCGGCGACGGCGGCGTAGGTGTCGGCGACGGCGACGAGCTTCGCCAGCGGGTGCGTGTAGAAGCCGCTGCGGCCGGACGGGTAGCCGCTGCCGTCGAGGCGCTCGTGGTGTTGGAGGACGGCGGTCGCGATGTCGGGCCGCAGGCCTTGCACGTGCTCGAGCGTGTCGGCGGAGTAGGCGGGGTGCCGTTTGACCTCCATCCACTCGTTGGGCGTGAGCGTCCGCGGCGCGTCGAGCAGGTGCTGCGGGACGCGGGTCATGCCCAGGTCGGCGAGCAGCCCGACGAGCCCGGCGTCGACGACACGGTCCGGCGCGTAGCCGACCTGCCGGGCGAGGTGCATCGACATCACCGCGCAGCGCACGCCGTGCCGGAGGATCGGCGCCGTCGTGTAGCCGCGGAACCGGAGCATGACCGACGAGAGGTCGACGTCGGCGGCGATGGCGGGCAGCAGCCCGTCGAGCATCGCGGCGGCGGGGCCGGCGTTGTCCACGCGCCCGCCGGCGAGGTCCGGGCCGAGCTGCGCCCAACGGTCCAGCGCGTCACGCACGTGGCGCTCGGCGGCGGCGGCGGCGTCCTCGAAGTGTTCGGCCGACAGACGCGTCAACGGCGGGCGCTCCCGGCCGGTCAGGGCGTAGGCGGTCAGGTCGTCCGGCGTATTGCGCGGGACGTGGTTCCACGCCTGCTTCGCCGCCCGGCTGATGGGGGTGTCGGCCTGCGGTGGACTTGCCGGCTCGACGGGGTCGGTTTCCGCAGGAGTGGGCACGCTGGAGCTGGACACCTCCGAGATCCCGCGGGCCAGCAGCGCGTCGACAAAGCGCTGCGTGATGACGGTCCCGCCGCGGAGCAGCAGGACGCCGTGACGGTCGAAGAGGTCGTGGTCCAACGGCTGGCCGATGCGCAGGTCGCGCACGGCGTGAGTGGTCGCGGGTTGCATGTGAGCCTTTCCCCCCAGCGTGAGCCTCGTGGCGGACGCCGACCACCCCCCGTGGCCGAAACACACCACGCCCGCCGGCTGATGCGTGGAAGGGATATCGGCCAGAGAAAAAGTCTGGTTTTCTAAGGGCTTGCCCGAGATGCGCGGGGGGCGGGCATCCATCGGTGACCCGGGCCGGCATCCGATCGATGCCCTTCACGGCCCGCCAGTCACGATTCGTGACGCTGTTCACGGCTCGCGCGCGAAACACTGTAAGACTTACACGCCTTCACCCGCCAAGCTTCCACAACCCGTACGTCAGCGCCGCGTGCAGCAGCACGATCAGCGTGAACACGACCCGGTACGACCGCTTTCGCGTCTTGTGCCGGATGAGCGGGCGCACCAACAGCGACCCCGGCCAACCGCCGAGCAGCTCGAGCGTGTGCAGCGTGCGCTCCGAGACCCGCCACCGCCGCTTCCGCGCGGCCCGCTTGTCCCACGCCAACGCGACGCCGGTCGCGAGGCTCACACACAGCAGGACGACGGCGTAGATCAGCAACGGCATCACGCGTCTCGGTCGCTCCGGGCCCCCGCCCGTCCGTCAACTTGCCATCCAGAACGGGGCGTCAACTTGACGCGTCGCGTCACACACTCCCCATCAACCCGAACGCCCCGCCGGAGTGGAGGAACACCACCGCCGCGCCGTCGCGGACGAACCCGGTGGACATCGCGTGCAGCACGCCCGCCATCGTCTTGCCCGTGTACGTCGGGTCCAGGACGAGGCCTTCCGTCGCCGCGGCGTCACGCACCGCCGCGTCGCCCTGCGGCGTCGGGATCGAATACCCCGGGCCGACGAAGCCGTCCAACACCTCGACCGGCGTGTCGGTTTCGGTCAGCCCCAACTCGAACTCCGCCGAGGTCTCGTCGACCAGCTCGCGCGTGCCGTCCGACATCGTCTTGGCCGTCCCCGCGACCGGCACGCCCACGACCCGCCAGTCCGCCAACCCCGCCAACGCCCGGCCGACCACGCACCCCGCGTGCGTCCCGCACGAACCGACGCAACAGAACAGGTCCACCGGGCCGGACCAACCCGCCGTGTCCAGCTGCGCCGCCAACTCGTACACGCACCGGACGTAGCCCCACGACCCCAGCGACACGCTGCCGCCGGTGCCGAAGAAGTACGGCACGCCGCCGGCCTGTTTCACCCCGCCCAGCACCCGCATGAGCATCGCCTCGCGGTCGCCGTTGTATTCCTTCGCGTCGTGGAACGAGACCTCCCCGCCGAACAACTCGTCCAGCAACAGGTTCCCGCCCCAAGCCATAGGCGGTTCTTGCTCCCGCGGGTCCGCCCCCCGCAGCACCAGCCGGCTCTTGAGCCCCAGCCGCGCCGCGACCGCCGCCGTCGCCCGGCAGTGGTTGCTCTGCACCCCGCCCATCGTCACCAGCGTGTCCGCCCCGCCAACGCCGTTGACCGTCCCGTGCACCGCGTCGGCGACGAGGTACTCCAGCTTCCGCACCTTGTTCCCCGACACCCCCAGCCCCGTCCGGTCGTCCCGCTTCACAAACAACGGCACCCGGTCCGGGTCGATCCCCCGCCTAGACAACAACCGCGTCACCCGCTCGACGGGCGTCGGCAGGTCGGCCAACCGCAACCGCGCCGGCTCGTTGGGGTGCAGCGCCCCGCCCGGCAACACCTCGACATCACTCCGCGTCCGGATCGTCACGCCGGCATGCTAACGGCGAACACGACGACGCCGAGACAAGCGAACGGCCAACACCCCGAGCGCCCCCACCGCGCCCGGCTCCGGCACCGCCGCGGGATTGAAGCCGTGCAAGTCGGGCGGCAACACCCCGCCCCAGTTCTGCAGCACCGCGTCGAGCTCGGACTGGCCGACGCGAACGCTCCCGGCCTGGGTTTCGACCCGCGTGGCATTCTGGAATGGCGCGTACTCGCCCCAGTTCTGAAGGACCAGGTCCAGGTCGCCCTGGTCGACGCGGTCGTCGAGGTTGTGGTCACCGACCAACGCGTCGAACGGCTGGAACACGCCGCCGAACAGCAAGCCCGCCCCCTCCGGTCCTTGGTTCGTGAACGCGCCGTGGTTGTTGATCGGCCCGGTGAACTCGGCGAATCTGACAAACGCCGGCCCGTCGTCGCCGGACCAGACGAAGCCGAACTCTTCGCCGTAGCCCATGTACTCCCAGACCGTCCCGTAGCCCGGGTCTTCGTACTCCCCGAAGTACTCGGTCTCGGCGGTAGCAACGATGTCGCCTTGGTCGTTGACGCCGGTGATGATGAATCGGTAGCCCGAGTTGCCGAGGAAAGTCGCCCGGCCCGACCCGGCGTCGCTGAAGTAGATGTCGCCCCATTGGTTGCCGAGCGCCTCGCCGACGGTCCGCCCGGGGGCGAAGCGCACCGGGAAGCGCTGCCGTGAGGAGGGGTTGACGCTGCCCGGCAGACGCCCGGCGGTGGTGGCGGTCGCGGCGGCCGTCCCGTTGCGGCTGACCGCCGAGACCGTGAGGTCTCGGAGCGAAACACCAACCTCGACCCCGAGCGATACCGGTGCCGCGTCCGGCGTGTCCCACCGCAGCGGGAAGGCGCCGCCGACCTGTTCCTCGGCTTCGTCGACCAGGAACGCGTTGCCAAACACCGTGCCCGCGTCGCTGATCCCCGCCAGCCCGGTGTACCGCACCGACAGCCCCGGCGGCGCGTTGAACCCGGCCAACGGTTCGAGCGTGCCCGTCGCCACGTCGTACACGCCGCCAGGCTCCGGCTCGCCGCGGAACCCGCTCGGGCCCACCAACACCTGACCCGACTGGTTCGCGCCGCGGAACGACAACGGCACGGTCTGGTACTGGACCCACGGCACGGTCAGGCCCGGAAGCACCGTCGGCGGCGACGTCGGCGACTCCCACCGCAACACGCTCGTCATCGCGCCGTCGCCGTAGCTGCGGGCCACGCCGTAGATCACACCGGCGTCGGTGATGAACAGTGGCTCCTGTGACCCAGTTCCGTAGACCGGCGTGACCGGCAAGTACGACAAGGCACCCTCGGCATCCCAGACCACCGGGTGCAGCCCCGCGTACCCGCCGGGCCCGTCGAGGGTCTCGATCATCCCGACCGTCTGCGTGTGGTCGTTGATCGCGTTCGGCTCCACCCAGAACCCCGAAAGCGGCGTCGGGTCCTCGAGCGACACCCCCCGGTACGCTCGCGTCAGTTCCGCCGAGAACGCCTGCGACCCCAGCAACGACATCAAGCACGCGACAACGGCGCCTACCCGAAACGCTTTTATCGACACTCCCCGCATACCTGGAAGCTACCGCGCCGAGGGGTCGGTAACAAGACAAACCACGAGAACTCAGCGCTGGACGGTTACGCCAGACGCCGGACGCCCAGCAGCCTCATCGCCAACGCGCTGCGGCGGTCGACGTCGTCGAAAGCCGGGCCCCAGAGCGGTTCGCGTTTCGTGCACGGGGTGCCGGAGCTGCTGGCGTGGATGAGGTCGGCGCCGCCGGGGTTGCCGGTCCCGTCGGTGCCGCGAGCAAACACGCCGACGTGGTCGATGCGGCGCTTCGTCGCGTCGTCGTGGCCGGCACTCATGGCGAAGTAGACGAAGTCGCCGGGCTGCAACCGATCGCCCCAGCGCTCGCGTGATTCGTCGGCGTGCTGCCAACCGACGCTTCCGGGTTTGCTTTCGTCGCCGCGCTGGGCCTCGGCGAGTTGTTTGATCGCGCGGTCGTCGCCGACGCGTTGCAAGCCGGACCAGTCGTCGGTGAGTTGCCGCTTGGCCGAGTGGGGCAGCACGGCCTTGGGGTCGCCGCGCCGGGCGAGCAACGCGGTCAGGCCCGAGCAGTCCAGCCCGAAACTGCACGCCCCGCCCCACACGTACGGCCGGCCGAGGTAACGCAACGCCTCCCGCACCCGCGCGACACCGTCGCGCAACGCCGGCAGCGCGCCCTCGGTCACGTCGCCGCCCTGGAGCCAGCCTTCGGTGCCGTCGGCGAGCACGACCCGCCACCACGGGTTGTGGTCGAGCGGGCTCTGCGCGTCCCCGGTGATGCGCTCGA